>JAFADM010000352.1 GCA_023424865.1 Bacillota bacterium
CTGCCCTTCCGGGTTCAAATCCATAAAATCAAGTATCTTATTATAGGTATTAAGCTCCCTGTATTTGCTGGGAGGAACACCTTCGTACTTTTTGAATATACGGTTGAAGGTGGTCCGGCTGGGGATGCCTATCTTCGTTTGAATCTCCTTGATGTTCATGCCCGAATCCTCAATAAATCCTTTGGCTTTGGCTATGCGGACAATATTAATGTAATCGGAAAGATTGTAGCCGGTGTATTCTTTGAAAATACGTGAAACGTATTTGTAATTATAGCCCAGCTTTTCCGAGAGGTACGGAAGGGAAATATCCTCGCCGTAATGGGCGTCCACATACTGGCGTATGGCTGAAATAAGCACCTTTTCCCCGCTTCCCTCCTCCAGGCCGGTGGATATAAGGGATTCATAGGCATTTAACAGCATGCCCACCTTTTCATCCAGCGTACAGCCTATCTGCATCTCATCGAAAAGGTTGGGAGCATTTTCTTTTTTCAGGCTTGCGGAATTATAAATTTGCTTTAGAAGGCTGTGCATACGCCGCCAGGAAAGAAATTGGGCGGCATGCTCCGATACAATGCCGTTAATGGTATTGCGAAGCCCTGTCCTGTCCCCCTTCTCAAAAAGGCCGATGATTTTCTTCTCCGTTGCAAGGGAATAGTGGATGGTATGGCTTATCTCCATATCGCAGGCTCTGGCCAGGAGTACCGAATGCGTGCATTTGTATTCAATGGCGGTCATGGCATCGTCATAGGAGGCAGGAATTTGAACGGCACTGTTTTTTATGGTTCCGAGGCCTATGGATACGGTATAATAGCCGCTGTCATAATTAAATATCTGCAAAAGCTCTTTGAAGCAGTCGGTAATGGAATCGTAAGCCTCCGCTGTCTTTAAATTAAGAATATTGACAAACATTCCGTCGCCCAGCTCCAGGGTCAGGCTCTTCCCCAGCTTCAAAGTATATTCATTGATGAGAAGCTTGAGGGTTTCACATACGGTAATCTGCATTTGTTCATCCATTTCCTCATAGAAAATGTCATTGAAGCAGAACTTAATCACATTGCAGCTGTAACAGGGGTCTGAAAAATCATAATTGTCATGGAGCATGAGTGTGAAGCTTTCCTTTGAACACAAAATTTTATCCTGAATAACCGATGCCAGAAGGGATAGCTCAAACCCTATTTTCTTTGTGTTCAGCATATCGTAGTACCTGTCCACCAGGGTATCAATATTGGCTTCCGAGCGTATAAGCTTTTCAAAGGAGCGATTGTGCTTTTTGTCCATGGAGATATTTTTTTCAATAATGCTTCGGATATTGCGGATGGGATTGTAAATTTTAAATGCAAAAAGAAAGGATAGGGCAATGCCAAATATCACTAATATAAAACAAAACAGGAGCGTAGTGGAAATTATCTGACTGTTCTCCTGAATGAGCTGCCGGATAGGGGTAAAGCAGTAATACTGCCAGCCAAAATCGTTTAAAATGGTGTAGGAAACAAAGTAAGAGGTATTATCCACGTCCGCATACAGGGAGCCGTCGTCCAGGAAAACCTGCTGCTTTTGTGAAATCAGGGCGGCGGCAGGCTCTGTGAGGCCTTCATCACTTGAGAGAAGCAGCTCTCCCCTGTTGTTCAGCAGCATAAAGCGTGTTCCCGTAAAGGAGTTGGCATTGTGAAGCATATCCGAAAGCTGGGACAAATTGATATTGGTGATTGAAACCGTATTGTGCCCGTTTATGTATTCGGAAGAGATGATGGGAAGAACAGTGCTTGACTGGTTCTGATAAAAACGGTAAATACGGGTGGGCGGCAGGGATAGAAAGGGCGTGTAGCTATCCAGGTACTGCCTGAAAAAATCCAGATCGTATTCGGTGTAATCATAATATTTTTTCAAATACAACGAAAAATCCACTATACCATTGACAGTAAAAACCGAAATATCGTCATTATACAAAAAGTGCTCATCCACTATACCTCCGGCCAAATTGCTGTTGTTGTTCAGGATTACCGGAATGAGTGCCAGCTCCAGCTTCTGTTCAATGGACGCCTTGGTATAAGGCCTTAAATACCTCTTTATAAGGAAATGATTCAGCTCATTGGAATTAAGCTCCATTGCCGGGCGCAAATAACCGCTGCACAGCGCTGAGGCCGAAAGCTGGCTTTGAATAGCCTTTGCCTCGTAATCCGACTGCCTTGCTTTATAAGAATAGACACTGTAAAAAACTCCTATGGCCGCAATAAGAAGCACAAGGCTTAAAAAGCAGGCCAGAATATAGAAGAATAATCGGTTTGGCCGGTATTGGGAGATACGCTGAAACAGCTTTTTATTTGCAAAAACTGACATATGTCCTTCCACCCCGCAGCGCTTTTATTGGGAAAACCTAACACCTTTATTCTATTGCATTGGATCTGTTTAGTCAAAAGCCGGCTTAAGTCCGGACGGGGATTTTATTCCCAGCCCGGACTTAAAGCCCTTTTGTGTCTGCCCTTTTTTGTATGACGGTCAACTAACCTTATTTCAAACGGTCATTGGCCGCATTATAGATATTCTCCAGTTCTTCCGCTCCTGCTGCTCTTGCCTTTTCGATGAGCTTATCATACTCACTCATGGGTGTAATGCCGGTGATGTATTTGTCGTATTCAGGCAGGAACAGATTTTGAAGTACGGATATAATTTCCCTTATTCTCTGGGTTTCCTCTTCGGTAAAGGGAGGATCCAGCACAAGCTCTCTCATATTGGGATCAAATTCAATCTGGTTGTAAGCCTCCTGAAAACGGGTAATGCTCTTGTTGCTGCCGCTGGCGTTGGTATACTCCTTCATTTGCATTTCAGCGCCGGCATCCACATAAGGTGTAAAGCTCTGATAACCGATGCCAAGTGCACTCTGAAGGGCGTAGCTGGGTGAGTTTTCGTTAAGATAAAGGTCCATCACTGAGGTGAGCATGACAGGCTTTCCGTTAACGTATTCAAAGGTCTCACCCTCAATACCAAAGCCGGTGACATCGCAGCCCTCTTCGCTGTAATACCAGTCCAGAAGCTTTACAGCAACATCCGCGTTACTGCTTTTGGAGCTTATGGCATAGGCGCTTGTGGGCCAGTTTTTATCATAGAAGGTATTCCGGGTCTGTCCCAGGGAGTTGGTCATGGTGTTGATGGGAAGAAGGGCTGCATTGGCATCAATTTCAGACAGGGCAAGGTTGAAATCCTGGCCAAAGCCTGCATTGTCAAAGTAAGACAGGGCACGGCCGGAGCTCATTTTCTCTTTCCATTGATCCGAAGTGTTGGTTGCATAGTCGGGATCCAGTAGTCCGTCGGCATAGAGCCTGTTCAAATAGGACAGTACCTCCTTAAACTGAGGTGTTGCCGGGCCAACGAGATATTTCCCCTCATCGTCGTCATAATAGGGATAGAGCTTGGAGCTGAACCCGGAACCCAGGGAATAGGACATGCATTCCAGTATTTTTTCAGTTCCGGAAACGCTGCCGCCCTTACGGTTTGTAAAAGGAATTTTGTCGGGATAAATTTCCTTCAGCTTTTTTAGAACCTGATAAAATTCTTCATAGGTGGTGGGAATCGCCAGGTTATTGGCCTCCAGCAAATCCACACGGATAAGGGCCGTGGCTCCGCCACGGGACTGCCATCTGCAAAGGATGGGGGTTCCAAAGAAGCTGTCGTTTATTTTCAGTTTCGTGAGATCGGAGTACTCCCCTTCAATCAGATTTTTAAAGTTGGGCATGTTGTCAAAATTAGCTGTAAGATTGAGGAACACACCGCTTTTGGAGTAGTCCTTAAGGTCCTGCTGGGTCACAAGGGATAGATCCGGCAGATCGTTTGTGCTTATGCGGATTTTCTTCTTATCCTCATAATTGGCCTTGGGAACAGCTTCAATAACAAGCTTAACGTTCAATTCCTTTTCCATGTACTGAAGCACTGTGCTATCCTGCTTAAGGGGCTGGGAAGCAGGGTCATCCCGCATGGCCGTGAGAGTAACAAGCGTATCCGAAAGCTTTTTTGAGTTGGGGACGTCCGTAGCCGAAGCAGACGGAGAAGCGGATTCCGATGCTGTGGGAGTAGGTGTCGCCGTCGTTGTAGACGAAGGGGTGCCGCCCTGGCAGCCGGCAAAAACACTTGCCGACATGAAACAGCATAAGGCTGCGGCCCAGGCTTTTTTTGTCAACTTTGTCATGAAGGTTCCTCCTTAAATTAAAGATAAAATAGAATAACAAAAGTTTGAAATCCAAATTCGAAGGGACAACTCAGAGCTTCTGAGGCTTATGCGGTCCGCTTATTCTTTAAGCGAACCTATCATAACGCCTTTGACAAAATATTTCTGGACAAAGGGATACACAATGAGGATGGGCAAGGTAGCAAAAATAATGACGGCATAACGAAGGGTCATTTCCGTCACGCGGAATTGTGACACACTTCCCATCATGCTGGATTCCTCTGAAAACATTCCTGAAATGACAATGTTTCTGAGAATAATTTGAAGAGGGTATTTTTTCTTGTCATTAAGGTACAGCATGGCTGAGAAATAGTTGTTCCAGTGGCTGACCGAGTAAAAGAGAACCATTGTGGCAAGCACTGCTTTTGAGAGGGGAAGGACAATTTTTATAAGAATGAAGATATCATTGGCTCCGTCCATTTTTGCCGATTCAATAAGGGATTCGGGCAGAGACTGAAAGGTGGTTCGTATAATAATCATATTGTAGGTATTTATGGCAACGGGAAGCAAAAGCGCCCACATGGTGTCAAGCATGTCAAGGGAATTTAAAACAAGATAGCCCGGGATCATGCCCCCCGATATAAACATGGTTACCACAATCATCTTGGTGAAGAACTTCCTTCCGGAAAAGCTCTTGCGGGACAAGGGATAGGCACACAGGCAGGACATAATGATATTAATGGCTGTTCCCAAAACCGTGTACACAACCGTATTTTTAAAGGATATAAAAATATCGCTGTTTTTCAGGATGACCTTGTAGGAGTCAAGGGTCAGTCCTTTCGGAAAAAGACCTACCTCCCCGCGCATAACCGCCATGCCGTCGCTTATGGAAATGATGGTCACATAATAAAGAGGATAAAGGGTGATGACCAGTACCAGGGCCAGGAGAAAAACATTTATTGCGTCCCCCAGCTTCGAAACAGGTGAAGCTGATCTAACCATAATTAAGCCGCCTTTCTGTATTGGTTAAGAATTCACTTTGCCATCCTACCAGAGAGAGGTTTCGTTCACCTTGCGCATGATGGCGTTGCTGGTGAGAATAAACAGCATTCCGATAAGGGACTGGAACAGCCCCACACCTGTGGAATAGCTGAAATCCGCACCGATAATTCCCCTGCGGTACACATAAGTGGATATGACATCCGCTGTTTCCATATTGGAACCGTTTAAGAGAAGCAGTACTTTTTGAAAGGAAACCTCCATTATCTTGCCGGTTTCCAGAATGAACATAATGCATATGGTAGGAAGGATCCCCGGCAGAGTGACATGCAACAGCTGATGCCATCGGTTGGCGCCGTCTATGGTTGAAGCCTCGTAGAGCTGGACGTCTATGGAGGATAGCGCTGACAGGTATATAATGGAACCCCATCCCGCTCCCTGCCAGATCCCGGAAATTACATAAATGGGGATAAAGGCCTGGGGCTGAGTCAGGAAAGCCTGCTTGGTACCTCCCAGAAGTACTATAAGCTGGTTGACAATACCGTCGGAGGAGAGAAAGGTTGTTACCATGCCGCAGACTACAACGACCGATATGAAGTGAGGAAGGTAGCTTACCGTCTGAACCAGCCTCTTGTATCTGGGGAGCCGGAGCTCATTAAGCATGAGGGCAAGGATAACGGAAACGGGAAAGCTGAAGATAAGGTTGACGATGCTTATTGTAAGTGTGTTTTTGACCACCTGCCAGAAATAAGGATCCGTTATAAACTGCCGTACATATTTCATTCCCACCCAGGGACTTCCCAGAATACCCTCCATAATGTTGAATTCCTTGAAGGCCAGCGTAATTCCATAGATGGGGTAATAATGAAAGAGGATATAATAGACAAACGGAATCAGAAACATGATATAGAGATATTTATCATTTTTGAGCACCTTGAGGAACCGGGCTGCTTTTTTTGAAGCAAGCATTGTTCTTTGCCGGGGCAGCGCTTTGGTGTGGCCATTCATAAGCATTTCTCACTTTCCTGATTTTGGAATGAAAATCTTCCTTACAACGGTCATTGTATAGACTGCACAAATGAGTTGCAATTCCCAATAGTGTTTTCGATGTTTCATATATCAACTTTAAGAGTCATTAAACCAAAATGATAAAAAGGTGGATATTTGATACATGTTTTTTCTCCTGGAAATGGACAATTGAACCCTAATGCCTCAAATGCCAATTGGCTCCTCATGGTTAGCCCATTATACTTAATGGCATAGGCCATTTGGGGAAAACAGGACCGGGTTTTGACAGGTGCTGTTTAATCCAAAGCGGGCTATGCCCGCAACCCAATGGATAAGAAGTGCCAACGGAATAACTTGTTTTTTATTGGCGTTTCTAAGCTATAAAGTACCAATCTATGGAAATGAGGAGGACGCATGAAAGAGTACATCACCAACAACTATGACATTGCTGAAAAAAGGCCCAAGCTTCGCTGTGAAACAAAGCTTCTTCACAGTCCGGTGAAGGGCTGGAGCTTTGCCCACCACCCCTGTATCACTTTTTTCAACGGCCTGTTTTTTGTTGTGTTCAGCAACGGTCGGGTAAATGAGGATGATGTGGGACAACGCATCATGGTAACCACATCTTCTGACTTTCAAACCTGGACGGAACCCAAGCCCTTCATTGACTCCACCATGGGGTTAAAAAAAGAGCTGGTTCTCGATCCCGGCGGATTTTACATTTACAACGACACCCTTAATTTTTATTACAGTCAATTTGAATATGTGGATGAATGGATAGAGGATGGCCACAGAAAGCCGGGAAACAAGGGGCATACCAACACCAAAACCTGGTGCATCACCACAAAGGACGGTGTTAACTGGAGTGAACCCACCTTCCTGTCCGATACCTTTTACTGCAATTTTCCCTTAAAGCTTCATTCGGGACGGCTTTTGTATGCCGGCAGCACCTACCATGTGTACTCGGATAATCCGGACGGCGTCCATGACTGGGTCCTTTCAGGCATTTATCCCAAGGACATGGACACCTCCCGCTTTGTGGATGACTCTGCAGGCATTGAGCTTGTAAAGGAATACACAGGCCGGCCTGTCAGCTTGTGCGAAGGCTCCTTCATCCAGACTGACGATCATGTCATCCATATGATGCTTCGAAGCGGAACCGATTACCAGTGGGTATCCGAAAGCTATGACGACGGCGAGTCCTGGACAGAGCCGGAGCCCACCCTTTTTACGGACAACCGGACAAAGTCCCAGTTTGGACGTCTGCCTGACGGTACTTACTTTTATGTGGGCACGCCGGATCCCTTCCCGCCCAGAACAAGACATGTCCTGGCTCTGTACCTGTCAAAGAACGGCCTTAACTATGACCACCACTACCTTTTGCAGGATGCTCAATATAAGG
>JAFADM010000220.1 GCA_023424865.1 Bacillota bacterium
CGGGAGGCATTAAAGACGCTGGAAATTCTTGGGGTAACCGAAAGCATTCAGGGCTCCGGCAATTACATTACGGGAAACCATCATAAAAGCCTGACAGAGTCCATGTCCATGATGTTTCTGCTTCAAAAAATAGACAGCCTTCAGATCAGCCAGTTGAGAGAAGCCCTTGAAACCAAAGCGGCTCTTCTTGCCGTGGAAAATATTACGGACAGCCAGATTGAGCATATGGAGGGCCTGGTGGCTCAAATGGCTCTTAATGTTAACGAGGAGCACAACGTGGCCCTGGACAAGGAGCTTCACTACACCCTGGCCCAGGCCTCCGGGAACCCCATTATTATTCAGGTTCTGGACGCTCTGTCCGAGCTTATCAACATCTATATCAAGGACAGGCGCAAGGAAATACTGAGTGACAGCCAGAACGTCACCCGGCTTCAAAGCATTCACGAGGATATTGTAAAAGGCCTCAGGAAAAGAGACTCCCAGGCAACCTATAAGGCCGTTAATGAGCATTTCAGCCTCATCTCCGAATACATAAAGGGCAATCCCTCCATTCTGGGCTAAAAACCCTGTCTCCTCTCATCACTCTCTCCCTATGGACAAAAGCATTCCCCTGATGTATGATCAAGTTAAAATTGGTCAGACCAATTTGGAAACCTTTTACGCTATTCTGTTTTTGGCAATAGCTCGTTTAATGCTTTTAGCAGGGGAGACAAGACAATGACAATTCTAGTGTGTATCAAGCAGGTTCCCGGCACCAACAGGGTGGAGGTTGATGAAAAAACCGGCGTCCTGAAACGGGACGGGGTGGACTCCAAAATGAACCCTTACGATCTCTATGCTCTGGAAACCGCACTTCGGCTAAAGGAAGCCCACGGAGGCAAGGTGACTGTTATCAGCATGGGGCCGCCCCAGGCCATGCAAATTATTCGCGAGGCCTATGCCATGGGCGCCGATGAAGGCATTCTTCTCTCAGACAGGCGGTTTGGCGGCGCCGATGTTCTTGCAACAGGCTATGCCCTGGCACAGGGTGTTCTTTTGGCAGGAGAATTCGATCTTATTTTGTGCGGCAAGCAAACCACCGACGGCGACACCGCCCAGGTGGGACCTGAAATGGCTGAAAATCTTCGCGTTCCCAGCCTTTCCAATGTAAAACGCATTGTGGAAGCAGGCCCAGGCTTCCTGACAGCGGAAACAGATCTGGGTCATTCGGTGCAAACGGCAAAGGTAACCCTTCCCTGCCTTATAACGGTTGAAAAGGATATTTACCAGCCCCGCCTGCCTTCCTATGTGCGCAAAACCCAAACCGCAAAGCGTCCCATACGGGTGCTTACCCTGGACGATCTTACGGACAACGATGAAAGCCGTTACGGCTTAAACGGTTCTCCCACCCAGGTTCGGCGAATTTTTCCTCCTGAATCCGGAAGTGCGCGGGAGCTCTGGCAGGGAAAGCCGGAGGAGCTGGCAGACAGATTTACGGAAAAGCTTAAAGCTTTAAAATTCCTATAAAGGGGGGGCCACGATGTCAGGATTAATACTAAACCAGGAAAAAATCGGCGACAGGGAGGCCTTTATCCGGCTATGTCCCTTCAATGCCCTTGAAATCGCCGAGGGCCAGGTTCAGGTAAACGGTGCCTGCAGGCTCTGCGGCCTGTGCATAAAAAAGGGGCCTCCCGGTGCTGCGCTCAGGGTGGAAGAAAAAAAGAAAAGCATTGATAAATCCGCCTGGTCCGGTCTGGCCGTCTATGTTGAGTATGGCGACGGTGAAATTCATCCCGTAACGCTGGAGCTTCTGGGAAAAGCCCGGGAATTGGCCGACAAGGCGGGTCAGAAGGTCAGCTGCCTTTTTGCAGGCTTTGGAATTGAAAAATGTGCCGGGGAGCTGCTTCACTATGGGGCCGACACGGTATATATCTATGATCGCAAGGAGCTGGAGCATTTTCGTGTGGATGCCTATACGGCGGTTTTTGAAGATTTCATACATAAGGTACGCCCCGCTTCCATACTCATTGGCGGAACAGCGGCGGGACGTCACCTGGCACCCAGGGTAGCCGCCCGTTTCAGGACAGGACTCACCGCGGACTGCACCGTGCTGGATATACGTGAAAACACGGATTTGATACAAATCCGGCCGGCCTTCGGCGGTAATATCATGGCCCATATTGAAACCCCCAACGCCCGGCCCCAGATGGCAACGGTACGTTACAAGGTAATGAACGCACCTCAAAGAAGCTCCCGGCCCTCCGGCAAGCTTGTGTTCCCAGAGCTTTCTTCTGAAGCGCTGGTGTCAGACATTGAAATTTTAGGCTCGGTGCCAAAGCCCAGGGAAAGGTTTATAGAAAACGCCGAGGTGCTTGTAGTTGCCGGCAAGGGCGTGCGTTCCGCCTCCGACCTGAAGCTTATTGAAGATCTGGCAGAGCTTCTGGGAGGCGAAACGGCCTGTACCCGGCCTCTCATTGAGGCAGGATGGTTTGATCCCAAGCGGCAAATCGGTTTAAGCGGCCGAACAGTGCGTCCAAAGCTCATTATAGCCTGCGGCGTTTCGGGCTCTGTCCAGTTCTCTGCGGGCATGAGCCAGGCAGAGGTCATCTTTGCTGTCAATAAGGATGAGAAAGCACCTATATTCAAGCTGGCCCATTATGGTATTGTGGGTGATCTCTATGAGGTTCTTCCTCTTATGATGGCGAAGGCAAAAGCTTTCAAAAACGGTGGGGAGGTTTTGTTCAATGGAATATAAAGCATTTGACGAAAAGGATTATACTGCTCTTCGCCATATTTTAAACGACGATGAGCGGGTGCTCTGGAAAGACGCCATCCAAGAGGAATACAGCCATGATGAATTGGGCGGAGCCAGCTGCTACCCGGATCTGGTGATTAAGGCCTCATCTGCAAAAGAGATTTCGGAAGTAATGACCTACGCCTATATGAGGAAAATCCCGGTAACACCCAGAGGCTCAGGGACGGGCCTGGTAGGCGCTGCCGTCCCCGTAGAAAGGGGCATCCTTCTTGACATGAGCCTTATGAACCGGATTCTTGAGCTGGATGAGGAAAATCTCACCGTTACGGTGGAGCCGGGAGTACTTCTTATGGATTTGTCCGCCTATGTGGAAACCCACGACCTTTTTTATCCCCCGGATCCGGGAGAAAAGACGGCCACCATCGGCGGAAACATCAGCACCAACGCAGGAGGCATGCGGGCCGTGAAGTACGGCGTCACCCGGGACTATGTACGGGGCCTTGAGATAGTCCTTCCCAACGGCCATATGGTGGAGCTTGGCGGCAAGGTGGTTAAAAACAGCTCGGGCTATGCCCTGAAAGATTTGATTATTGGCTCGGAGGGAACTCTGGGCATTATAACCAAAGCGGTTTTAAGGCTCCTTCCGCTTCCTAAGAAAGACATAAGCCTGCTTATCCCCTTCCCTACCCTTGAACAGGCCATAAGAACCGTTCCGCTGATTATTAAATCCAAATCCCAACCCACGGCCATCGAGTTTATGCAGCGTGAAATTATTCTGGACGCGGAAGAGTTTTTAGGCAAAAAATTCCCCGATAATCAGGCGGATTCCTACCTGCTTTTGAAGTTTGACGGAAACTCAACGGAGGAAATCGAAGCCCATTTTGATAAAACGGCGCAAATATGCCTTGAACAGGGTGCCCTGGATATTCTCATCTCCGACACCGAAGAACGGAATGATTCCATCTGGAAGGCCCGGGGCGCTTTTTTGGAAGCCATCAAAGCCTCCACCACCGCCATGGATGAGGTGGATGTGGTGGTTCCCCGGAACAAGGTAAGTGAAATGGTGGAATTCAGCCATCAGCTTCGTGAAAAAACCGGGATACGCATCAAGAGCTTCGGCCACGCGGGGGACGGCAATCTTCACGCCTATCTTTTAAAGGATGAATTAAGCCAGGAGGAATGGGAGCACCGTATGGCGCTCACCATGGAAGCGATGTACGCCAAGGCTCGTGAGCTTAAAGGACAGGTTTCCGGTGAGCACGGCATCGGCTTTGCTAAAAAAGCCTACCTCCGTCAAGCCCTGGACCCCGATATTCTGACGCTTATGCGGGGCATCAAGCTGGCCTTTGATCCTCATAACCTGTTAAATCCCGGAAAGGTTTTTTAAAGCGTCGGTTTTATACTGCTTTTTACAGTTTTTATACTGCATTTATTTTGCTTTTATACTGCGTTCATTTCCTGCAAAAGGCTAGTGTAGACAAGTCCCCTATGATACACTTGCACTAAAGCGGCCTTTTATTAATCCTGCATTGAGAATTACCCGGAGCGAAAGGCGGAAGCCTGTCCGTCAATTAACCCAATGCAGGATACGCAGGAGAGTTATGGGAAAAAGTTTTAAATTAAAACCGAGAGCAGCAATTGTTATTCTGCTTTTGTTTTTTGCTGCAGGAGCTCTCTGGCAGAACATCATGCAGCGTGGAGAGGATAAAAGCCATGCACCTGAGGGAGTTTTTGTGGACACCGGCACCTACAGTGCCCATTGCTATATCAAAGGTGCCGGCAGCACCACTCTTGTATTCCTGTCCGGCTCGGGAACGCCATGTGCGTATACGGATTTCTATTACTTACAAAATGCATTAAGTGAGCATGGTCAAACGCTGTCGTTTGACCATGCCGGATTTGGCTGGAGTTCGGACACAAAGGCTAAAAGAGATATTGACAGTCTGGCTGACGAGCTGGCTGTTATTATTGATGCTCTTGTCCCAAAAGACAACACCATACTTTTAGTAAGCCATTCACTGGGATCGCTGGAAGCCATCGGCTATACCCAGAAATACGAAGACAGGATTACGGGCATCGTATTCCTGGACGGCGGCAGCCCTGAGTTTTATGCTGAAAGCTCAGAAATCCCTTCCTTTATCCTTAATAGGGCAAGCGCATTCCTGCGGGTAACGGGTATAAACCGTTTGCTGGGAGAAGGTGGCGTACTCCTGCCCTTATATGGTGAAGATATCCGGAATAAAAAGCTTCCCGCATCCCTTAAGGCTCTTGATAAGGCCATGTATTACAAGCATACAGGCTCAGGAATTAACTTAAGCACAATTTCATGCATCAACGAAAATGCGGCAGCTGTGCTTAATAACGGCTCAATTGACACCACACCTGTCCTTGTTCTCTCCTCAGACAGCGGAGAGGCGTGGCAGAAGGTTCAGGAGCAGCTTGCCGGTTGGTCAAAAAGCAGCCGACAGATAACCCTTGATAAGGGCGAGCACTATATTCACTGGTCGGACTCGGACGAAGTCATCCGGCAAATCGAGTTCTTTAAAGACACATTGTTAAAATAATATCATTGAACTTATTAATAAAAGGAGAAGGAAATATGATTTTTTTAATTCGAAACGCAGCACCTGACGATTTTGACAGTGTTTACCCCCTCTTCGAGCAGCTCTGGCCCAATAAGAAGCTTAATAAAAACGATTTGAATACCGTATTTCAAAGAGGCGTAATCTCCCAGACGGACGAATTATTTTGCGCTGTACTGGATGGTAGAGTAATTGGTTTTTGTGCTTATGCCATTGTTAATAATTTATGGCAGGAGGGCTGTATCTCCTACATTTATGCAATGGTTATTGATGAAAGTTTACGCGGAAAGGGTTATGGCAGTAAGCTTATTGAGGAAGCCATCGCACGCTCAAGGGAGCAGGGAATGAAACGGGTGGAGCTGGATTCCGGTTTTCAAAGAGAAAAAGCCCATCAATTTTATGAAAAGCTTGGGTTTGATAAACGGGCTTTTATATTTTCTTACACGCTTTGAAATTTTGCTCAAGCCCTTATAAAAGAGGACAATTAAATTAACCACGCCCCTGGCTCTCTTAGCGCAAGCAAAGATTGCCATTCAGGTTCCCAAGCCCCTTGTTGTTTTCATAAAAAAAGTAATGCCCTATGCAAAAACACAGGGCATTACTTTTTTTATGAGTTTTCTTTTATAAGTCCTCACATTGGTTTCGTGAAACTTATTTTTTCACTTCCTGAGCACCGGTAACCTTGCTTTTTTCATCCATGGTGAAGGTATCCTTGGCAGAATCGGTGGTGAAGTAAACATTTCCTTCTACGGTTGCGTCCACCAGCTGGAAATTATCCACGGAAACATAAAGATCACCCTTGAAGGTTCCGCTCTGAATACGGGCATTAGGGCTGGTTACGGTAAGCTTGGGTGCGGTGAGGGTGAAGCGGTTTGTTACAACGTGGTTATCGTCCTGAGTATACAGAGCGATTTTCCTTTGAATAACATCATTACCCTTATCGTCCTTCTTGCCGTTTGTGAATTCGCCTTCCAGAGTCAGCTCCTTATCGAAGGTCATATCCTTAAGGGCGGCGATAATCCAGGTACCATCCGTGCCCAGAGCCTTTTCAAAGTTTGCCTCGGTATCTACTATGGAAGCGGTAGTGGTTACATCGGGAGTTGCACTACCCGAAGGTGTTGGTGTACCTGCGGTTCCGCCGCAAGCGGCCAGAGAAAGGGTTAGAACGGTTGCTAAGGTTGCAGCAATAATACGTTTCATTTTTTAGTCCTCCTAATTTACTTATATACTTACTTAGAATCTATATATAGGCTTGAGTTATACAGCCGGTTTATTAAGCCGGCTAGACAGCTTTATCAATGCCATATACATTATTACCGGTATAGACTTAAAACATGTTCACACTTGGGGCTTATCTTCCTGGCTTCTTGCCTCATTTCTAGGAAAGACGGTTTCTGTAGTCCTCATAGCCGAAGCGGCGAACCACAACAAGCCCTTCTTCTTCATTGTACCTTGCTATGGACGGCAGGTTAACACCATTAAAGGTATTATTCTTTACCATGGTGTAATGAGCCATGTCGCAAAACACCAGCCTGTCCCCCGCCTTCAGCGGCCTGTCAAAGGAATAATCCCCGATTATGTCGCCGGATAAGCAGGTTGGCCCGCCCAGCCTGTAAGTATAGTTCTTTTCTCCGGGCTTTCCCGATTCCAGAATATGAGGCCTGTAGGGCATTTCCAGAACATCGGGCATGTGGCATGCGGCGGAAGTGTCCAAAATGGCAATTTCCATGCCGTTTTGCACAATGTCCAGCACTGTGGCAGCCAAATAACCGGTATTAAGAGCAATGGCCTCTCCCGGCTCCAAATAAATCTGAAGGCCGTACTTCTCTTTGAAAAAGAGAATGGATTCCACCAGGGTATCAATATCATAGTCGGGGCGTGTAATATGATGCCCCCCGCCCATATTAAGCCATTTCATCTTTTTAAGGTAAGGGCCGAATTTCTCGTCCACCACCTTTACGGTGCGGGCCAGAGCATCGGAATTCTGCTCGCACAGGGTGTGAAAATGAAGCCCATCCAGGCCCTCCAGTGCATCCGGCTTAAAATTGGCAAGAGTTACTCCAAGCCTGGAGTTTTCGTAGCAGGGATTGTAAATGGGGGTTTCTATTTCCGAGTATTCGGGATTCACACGTAACCCGCACTCAATCTTCCTGCCCTTAACCCCTTTGACCCGGTCCCGGTAAAGCTCCCATTGGGCAAAGGAATTAAACACCATGTGATCGCAAATGGATGTAAGCTCCGCAAATTCGTCCTCACGGTAGGCCGGAGCGTAAATGTGAACCTCCCTGCCCATTTCCTCAAAGCCCAGCCGGGCTTCAAAGAGAGAACTGGCGGTAATACCCTTGAGATACTTTCCCACCAGCGGAAAAAGCGAGAACATGGAAAAGCCTTTTAAGGCCAGGAGGATATTGCATCCGGTTCTTTTCTGAACAGAATCCAGCACCTCCAGGTTCTTTGTGAGAAGCCTTTCATCCACCACATAGCAGGGTGAAGGAAGGGCGTAAAAATCAAGCTTTTTTTCCATCGTCATCCCTCAGTCCAAAAGGGTGGGCGAAAAATCCTCCTGCCAGGGAAGGCCGTATTTATTAAGAGCCTCCATGAACGGATCCGGATCAAATTCTTCCACATTGTAAACACCGGGCTTTTTCCAAATGCCCTTTAATAGCATCATCGCGCCAATCATGGCCGGAACGCCGGTGGTATAGGAAATGGCCTGGGAACCAACCTCCGCATAGCATTCCTCATGAACGCACACATTGTACACATAATAGGTTCTGGGCTTGCCGTCCTTGGTACCCTGAATGATGCAGCCGATATTGGTCTTGCCCTTGGTTCTGGGGCCTAAGGAGGCCGGGTCCGGCAGAAGCTTCTTTAAAAAGTGAAGAGGTATAATGGATTGCCCTTCAAACTCCACCGGCTCAATGGAGGTCATGCCCACGTTCTCAAGCACCTTTAAGTGAGTGAGGTAATTGTCGGAAAAGGTCATCCAAAAGCGGATTTTCTCAACGCCCTTAATATTGACGGCCAGGGACTCCAGCTCCTCATGGTAGAGAAGATAAATGTTCTTGGGGCCAATCTCCGGCAGATCGTAAACCTTTTTAACCGAAAGGGGATCCGTTTCTATCCATTGGCCTTTTTCATAATAACGGCCCTTGGCGGTAATTTCACGGATATTAATTTCAGGATTGAAGTTGGTTGCAAAGGGATAGCCATGGTCCCCCGCATTGGCATCCACAATATCAATGGTGTGGATTTCATCAAAATAATGCTTCTGGGCATAAGCGCAGAAAACGCCAGTAACGCCGGGATCAAAGCCGCTTCCCAGAATGGCGGTGAGTCCGGCCTTTTCAAACCTTTCCCGGTAAGCCCACTGCCACTTGTATTCGAACTTGGGTATTTCCGGCGGCTCGTAATTGGCGGTATCAAGATAATGCACTCCCGTTTCCAGACAGGCATCCATAATGGTTAAATCCTGGTATGGAAGAGCCACATTTATAACGACATCCGGCCCGAACTTCTTTATCAGGGCCACGACTTCTTCGGTTTTATCCGCGTCCACTTTGGCGGTCTGGATTTTGGTGGCGCCGCCCTCCAGTTTTTTCTTCAGAGCGTCGCATTTCTCCAGAGTACGGCTGGCAATGCAGATCTCCTCAAACACGTCCGGATTCTGGCAGCACTTGTGAACCACAACACTGGCTACGCCGCCTGCACCGATAATCAAAGCTTTTCCCAATTCTCCTCGTTCTCCTTTTTTCCTAAATTCATTGAATGAAAGGATAAAAAGCCTGACTCATTCAATAGGACTTTTTAACATCCTGCCGTGTTTATTATCCCGCGGTTTCACAACCCTGATGCATGGTTTTTCCGGCATTTGATAAGGACGATTATACATAAAAAATG
>JAFADM010000370.1 GCA_023424865.1 Bacillota bacterium
CAGGGTATTTCACAGCAGGACTTTCCAAAAGGGAACCGGATATGGACAGGCCATCCGGATCGGTAACCAGATGGGATCTCAGGTTCAATCCGTCCAGAGTGTTTCCTCCCATGTAGATTCCATTGCAGGTAATAAAGTAAACGGACCTCTTCAGGGCAACCTTCATTTTCCTTAATACCTCGTGGGTAATGGTACAGTATTTTCTGGCCTCAATGATTTTTTGGGCATAGGTTACTCCTATACCCGGAATCCGTATTAAGGTGTGAAAATCGGCCTTATTAACCTCCACCGGATACCTGTCCAAATGCTCCAAAGCCCAGCAGCTTTTAGGATCCAGATCATAAATAAGGTTTGGGCGGCTTTCCGGTGTTATTTCAGAAGGCAAAAAGCCATAAAGCTCCATGAGCCTGTCTGCCTGATAAAGCCTTGCCATTCGCCAGTAGGGGGTGGAAACAGGCGGCATTTCGCCGTAACCCCTCGCTTGCTGCTTGTATTGAAAGGCCGTATAATACACCCGCTTTAGCTTGTACTTATTGTAAAGCGCATGTGCCAGGTTAACGATGGTGCGGTCATCCTCCCCCACGCTGCCTGCCATAAGCTGAGTGGACTGAGAACGTGCAAAGGCCCCTTTTTCGTATTTTGACAGCTGTATCATATCCGAAATGGTTTTCATTGGTTCAAGAATGTTTTTCTTGTTTTTCTGTTTGGCAATGCGGGCGTAGCCCTCGCTTTTTGCCACCTCAATATTAACGCTGAGCCTGTCCGCGTACCGGCCCGTTCTTTTAATAAGCTGCGGATCGGCGCCGGGCATGACCTTGGCATGAATGTATCCCCTGTAATGAAGCTCCTGCCGCATAATGCGTACCGTTTCGGCCAGCAGCTCCTGGGTGTAGTCGGCATTTTTGTGGATAGCGGAGGTGACAAAGACGCCATGCCCCTCCTGATAAGCCCGACTAACGGAAAGATTGGCGAGCTCGCGAGGGGAAAAACAGTAATTTTCCCTGTCCTCCCTTGTACAACGGCAATTGCAGTAGGCGCAATTAAAAATGCAGCTGCTGGCCAGAAAGGATTTGGGAACCTTTGGCGGCTGTTTTTTAGCCTTAACGGTATGGGATGCATTCAGCGCACAGGTTTCCGCATCCCGATCCCCCGCTATTTCATAGGAGGCGTCCTCCTCCATGAGGGCTACTTTGTCGTCAAGATAAAAGGGCTTGGGTATTACAATATGGGCCACATCGGTCACCTCTGATTTTTTTTAAGCGCAAACCGCCCACACTTACTATACCAAACATATGTTCTTTTATCAAGGATTTATTTATCCTGCTTTGATTCGGAATATGAAAGACGAGGGCACTATTCTACCCAGGTATAAACTTACTCCAGCGCTCAATTAAGCCAAATTACGAATTGAAGTTCCCCTGCTCTTCGTCGTAAACCTCTACCGAGCTTATATAAAACTGCTCCTGAAAACGTACGGCTTCCGCGATTTCCGCAGCTGTGGCCTTAAAGCCCTCGGTTGCCGCCACAAGCTTATCCTCTATGTCATTGCTTCTGTGGACTGCGGCGATGATACGTCCCGAAAAGCTTTCAAGAGGTGTATCCACACCCAGGATATACACATCCAGGCCTTCTCCGTCAGGAGCAATTTCATCCTCCAGGTAGCCGTAATTAATGGGATAAAATAGAGTCTCATGCTTGGGATGGACGGTTCCAACAGGCCTGTCAATGGTGACGTCCACCACTTTATTTCGAAAGGCATAAATTTGAGCCTTGCGAAGAACATACCCTATAAATTCCGCTTTACCGTCCGTATAGGAAAGCCTGTCGCCAGGATGACGAGCCATGAGCTCCAGCTTCAGGTTCTCATAGGCTTTGGCGGCAGACGGATGATTATTCAGATAATCCCTGAACCGGATATAGTCCTTCCATCTTGTTCCGCCGGCTTCCACCACGTGGATATGATGGGTGCGCATTCCTGTCAAGGCATCCTCGCATTGAAAATAAACCTGCCAATCCCCGTCATTTTGGGGCCTGTGAATAAAACCCTCCCTGCCCAATTGGGGCGCCAGCCCTCTTATTTCATCCAGATCCTTCGCCGCTACCGCAAGATCAATTATGGGCTTAGCCTTAATGCTTTTAATGGATGTACTTCCCACATGCTGTATATCCAGGGCAAATGGCCCGAGTATCCCCTTAAGCTTAAGAATGCTTTCCTCTGCTGCTTTCTCCCATTGAGGATCGTGGTCGTAAAGGGCAACCACACCCTTTTTTAATCCAATCATACAAATTGCTCTCTTCCATTGACTTATTAGTCCGGGGCTAAATCCCATGATGCCGTCATTTTTAAAGCCGCTTACGACAGCGATGTCATAAAAGCTTGTTGACGCGCTCACTCCCGTGACCCCGAACAAAAAAAACTCACTGCAAGCTACTCTTAAGCCCACAGTGAGTTCATTATATCACACTATCACACTATTCCTACCACTCGGCCACAACACCGTCGGCGGCACGCCATACGGGATTTTTCCAGTTGTGGCCTATTTGCGCCATTGCTCTGACCTTTTCCTCATTAACCTCAATCCCCAGGCCGGGCTTTGTTAATTTAGCCACATACCCGTCCCTGTAGCTGAAAACACCGGGGTCCTTCAGGTAATCCAGAAGATCCGAGCCCTGATTGTAGTGAATCCCCAGGCTCTGCTCCTGGATAAAGGCATTGGGGGTGCAAAAATCCAACTGGAGGCAGGATGCCAGCGCTATGGGCCCTAAAGGGCAATGGGGAGCAACCGCCACATCATAGGCCTCCGCCATGGCCGCGATTTTTTTGCACTCCAAAAGTCCTCCCGCATGGCTCAAATCCGGCTGGATAATATCTACGCCCCCGTCATGAAGCATGTTTTTAAAGCCCCAGCGAGTGTAATTGCGTTCACCTGTAGCAATGGGAATGACAGTGTGCTTTCGCAGCTCTTTAAAAGCCTCCTCGTTTTCAGTGAGTACCGGCTCCTCCACAAACATGAGCTTATAAGGCTCAAGCTCCTTCATGAGAACCCGGGCCATGGCCTTATGTACACGTCCATGAAAATCCATGGCAATGTCGATTTTATAGCCCAGGGCTTCACGAATAGCCGCTACTCTTTGAGTTACCGCTTCTATTTTTCTAAAATCATCAATCCAGTTCATTTCATCCGTGCCGTTCATTTTCACTGCCGTATAGCCCTGCCGCCATTTTTCTTCAGCTGCCTCGGCCACATTTCTGGGCTTGTCGCCGCCTACCCAGCAGTAAACCCGCACCCTGTCCCGCACGGCCCCTCCCAGCAATTCATAGGCGGGAACATTGAAGTATTTGCCCTTAATATCCCAAAGGGCCTGCTCAATCCCGGAAATGGCGCTGGTAATAACCGGTCCTCCCCGGTAAAAGGCACCTCTGTAAAGCACCTGCCAGATGTCCTCAATGTCTCCGGCATTGCGGCCAATGATGTAATCCTTCATTTCCTCCACTGCGGCCATCACCGTATCGGCCTTGCCTTCCACAATGGGCTCTCCCCATCCGGTAATTCCGGATTCGGTGGTGATTTTCAGAAACA
>JAFADM010000373.1 GCA_023424865.1 Bacillota bacterium
TGACAGGCTTCGAGTGGCCAATCGGAGCTATCATATATTAAAAAAGAATGTGGAGGAGTCTATGATGAAAAAAGTTCTGGTTAAGGCACTTGCAGCATTTTTGTCAATAACCCTTCTGGGTGGCTGCGGCACCGCAGCCCCTGCCTCGGAATCGCCTAAAGCCTCTTCGGAGGCTACACCCGGTACCCAAACTCCCGAGGCTGAGCGAAAAGATTTAGAGTATAACGCCCTTTTTGTCATATCAAAGGAACGTATACCCGATGATCCGTCTCTTTTGGATGAGGTCATGAAGGAAAAGTTTGGAATAGTTATGAAATGGGAGCAAATTGCATCCAGCAGTGTGGCGGAAAAGCTGAATCTGCTCTACGCCTCAAGAGATATACCGGATATGGTATGGCCTGTGGGTGTTACCTCCGATTATCCCAAGCGTTATGGGCGTGACGGGCTGCTGCTCCCCATTAACGAGTATTTTGACAAGCTGCCCAACTATCGGGCGCTGTACAGCGATTCCGACTGGGAAACCCTGCTTGTTACACAGAGCAACGCCGACGGCAATCTTTACTATCTGCCCCAGAAAAACTACCGTGATACCTCTAACGCGTGGATTTACCGCAAATCCGCTTTTGACGAGCTGGGACTTACCTTCCCCAAAACAATCGACGAGCTCTATACTGTTTTGAAAACCATTAAAGAAAAATATCCCGATTCCATTCCCATGCCCAATCAGGGTGGCCTGGATGTGGTAAACGGCCTGAGCTATGCCTTTGGAATCGATCCCCTTTCACCCTACTGCTTTATTGATGAAGACGGACAATTGGTAAGCTATAGCCGTACCACCGACGAATACCGGGAGGTTCTGAAATTCGCTTCAAAATTATGGGCGGAAGGGCTTATCAATAAGGAATTTGCAACGGTTACCGAACAGCAGTGGACAGAATCCTACGCCAACGGCAAAACCTATATCCAGTACCTGTACGCAACCCGTGAAACCTGGGCCGAAGAGAACATGAAGGCAGTGGATCCTGATGTGGACTGGGCATGGGTGCCCTACAACATTACCGCGGATCCCTCGGGAGCTTACTACTTCAACCGGGAAGCCCCGTATACCACGGCAGGTCCCTTCTTCTCAGAAACCATCAAGGGCGAGAAGATGGACCGCATGATGGAATGGTATGACTGGCTCTGCACGGAAGAGGGATCCCGCTTCATCTGTATGGGTGAAGAAGGCGTTACCTATGAGCTTGTAAATAACGAACCCCAGTTCATGTCCCACATGTACCATTCCGAACGCAATCCTGACGGTAAAAAGGACTGGTCTTACGGCCTTTACCTTGGCAATATCGTCCAGCATCCCGCATACCTCAAGGAGGTTGGCAAAACAACGGATCTGGATCTGAGCGCACAGCTTATGGCCGATACCAATTCACACTATTTCCCCATCATCGCATGGAACTTCTCCGAGGCCGATGAAAAGAAAATCAACGATTATGATACCGTTATAAAGGACGTTACCGAGGAATATTCCATGAAGTTCATCATGGGCAACCTGGATCCCAACAGCGATGCCGACTGGGAAGCTTACCTCAAGGTGCTTGACGGAGTAGGGCTGAAGGAAGCTAAGGCTCTCCGCGAGGCCAATTACAAGACCAATTAAACCGTAAGAACAGAAAGAATCTGCAAGGGGCGCTTCCACCGCCGGTCAGGCGCCGGAACCGTGTGGCAGCGCCCCGTCATTGGCAGCCATTTGTGAAAGCAAATTCGGCTAAAAGGGAAGGGGGCTCGACGCCCCCGAGCTTTTGATTTGGAGGAAAACGTAATGAAAACAGTACACTTACTGAGAGAGAACGTGAAGGACGGCCTTTCGCCCCGTATCGCCTACGGTACGGAGCTTGTTAAAAAAGAGCTGTCTTCCCTTGGATATAAGACGACTGACACGGAATCCGCGGAGGCGCTCTCCCTGGCCTACAGAGAGCTGGAAGGAGAAAAGCTTCTTGTCTGCGTAGCGGGTGAATCGCCCTTTTTAAGATTGCTTGAGGAGACGGAGGTTTTTCTTTATAACACTTGTGCACCCGAGGGGGAGGGCTTTTATATCGGCACCTGCTCAGGAGGCTTGACGGTGGTAGTGGGCGGAAGTCCCACTGGCGCGCTGTATGGCTGCCTTGAGCTTTGTGAGCGCATTAAAAGGGAAAAGGCGCTTCCCCGTGAAATAGCCTATGGTGATGCGCCGGTCTATGCCCTGCGCGGCCCCGCCCTGGGTCTTCAGAAAACGACCATTGAACCCCCGCGCCATACCTATGAATACCCCATTACCCCCGGACGGTTTCCCTGGTTTTATGACAAGGGGCGCTGGACGTTGCTTTTGGACTTTATGCTGTGGCAGCGGTGCAATGTTCTGTATATCTGGTCAGGGCACCCGTTTTCGTCCCTTGTAAAGGTGCCTGAATACCCGGAGGCCCTGGAGGTTACGGAGGAGGAATATATCCTGAACCGTCAGGTGTTTGAGTGGCTCACTGCCGAGGCCGACAAGCGCGGCATCTGGGTGGTGCTCAAATTCTATAATATTCACATACCGCTGCCCTTTGCACAAAAGCATGGTCTGGAGCTCCTTCAAAACCGGCCTCGGGAGATCACCAGGGATTATACCAGGAAATCCATCGCCCGCTTTGTGGCGGAGTTTCCCAACATCGGCCTTCTGGTATGCCTTGGCGAAGCACTGCGGGGAGAGGACAACAAGAAAAGCTGGTTTTGTGAAACCATTGTGCCCGGCGTTAAGGACGGTATGGTGCTGGGGGGACTGAGCCAGGAGCCGCCCATTATTCTGAGAGGCCATGATGTGGATGCCGCGGCGGTTATGAGCGAGGTAAGCAAAAGCTATTCCAACATGTATACCATGTGGAAATACAACGGCGAGGGCTTGACCACCTGGCTTCCCAGGGGAGCCTGGCAAAAAAAGCACCGGGGACTCTCCGGCATTAAGACAGCCCATATTGCCAATATACATATTTTGGCGGATTTGGAGCCGTTCCGCTATGCCGCGCCTTCCTTCATTCAAAAGTGCGTGCTGGCCAGCACCCACCGTCTTGGAACAAATGGCCTTCACCTTTATCCTCTGTTCTACTGGGACTGGCCCTATTCTCCGGACAAGGCTGAACCGCGTATTGAGCAGATTGACAGGGATTGGATGTGGTTTGCAACCTGGTTTCGGTATGCGTGGAATCCTTATCGGGATCCTTCGTTGGAACGCCACTACTGGATTGATCGCCTGGAGGAGCATTTCGGAAGCAGAGCCGCAGCGGAAAGCATGCTGGACGCTCTCGAGGCGGGAGGCGAGTGTGCGCCCCGGATCCTTCGCCGGTTCGGCATTACCGAAGGCAACCGCCAGTCCATGAGCCTGGGCATGTTTATGAGCCAGCTAACCAACGACAAGCGCTACAGCCCCAATGTGGAGCTGTGGAAATCGGTATCTCCCCAGGGGGAGAGGCTGGACGACTATGTCCGGCGCAAGCTCAAAGGGGAAGTGCCTGTGGGAGAAACGCCCATTGACGCCATAAGGGAAATTGAGCATTATGCGGACAGGGCCTTCTATAGCGCCAGGGAAGCTGCCTGCGGGATTAAAAAGAATGTGGAGGAATATCGCCGGACGGTGTCGGACATGGAGGCCATCCGCCTCATGAGCTATTCCTATACGGAAAAGGCTCGGGCCGCGCTTCTTGTACTGGAGTACCGCTATACCATGAACCCGGATTTTTCAGGGAATGTCGCCCTTTTGGAGCAAGCCCTTGTGCATCTGGAGAAGAGCATGGCCTTCTACCGGGAGCTAACCGCTCTTACAAGCGAGACCTACCTTTATGCCAACAGCATGCAAACACCCCAGCGTAAAATACCTGTGCCAAACGGAGGCATCTACGACCATTGGACGAAAATGCTGCCCCTTTACGAAGCGGAGCTTGAGAATTTCCGCCGTCACGTCGGAGAGGCAAAGCAGGGCCTTTTCCCTTCTACGGATACGGGAAGCGCCGGAATTACGGCTCTGAAAAGCGCCCGCTTCCGCTGCCTGACGCCGGGGGCGGAGGAATACACGCTGAACAAGGGCCAGGCCGTTTTCACGGATGCAGAAAAGCTCATTCAGGATATGGCCGGGGAGCTGAAGGGGCTGAAGGGCGTGCGTTTCAGCATGGAAAAAGCTATAGGCGGCGGCATGCTGCTTCAACTGGAATTGGAAGAGGATGCAAAAGTGCTAATCGGTTATTTTGCAACAGGCGGCCATGAGTGGCTGAAGCCGGAGACACTTGAAACCAACACCCATGCGGATGAACGGGGCGGTTTGGAGCCGGTTATCAAAAACGCCATGAAGCTGACCGGGCTGCCTCCTGTCAATATCCACGCCTTCCGTTATGAAAAGGGTGTCCATGAAATTTATCTTGGTGTGGGCGCGTACCTTCTTGCGGGAGTGGTGCCTCTGGATCAGCCGATTGCCGTCCGTAACGCCGAAATGGAACGGGAAAGCCTGGAATCCCTTGATTGGCTTTACGAGTAAAGCGTGCCCTCCTTAAAGAGTAGGGGAGAAAAGCATGCAATAAAGGAGCGCCTCATGTACGAAAATGAGCAGGAACTATTTGCAGTAATGCGTGAAAAGCTTTATACACC
>JAFADM010000378.1 GCA_023424865.1 Bacillota bacterium
CATTTCAAGGGACAGGTTATCTATGATGAAGCCCTCTTTGAAGCAGACGGCAAATCCATGCCTATCATTGATATAGAGCGCTGCCTCATCTATGATTACACTTTCAGCGCCCGCCCCCAGAAGGAACGCATTGTCCTTGGCATGGATTTTGCCATTGAAATGGAGTATATCTGGCATTCGGGGAGTGAAGGCAGCAGTGAGAGAAGGGAACTAAAGCAAATTAAGGGCAGCAGCCGATACATACTGACTTCCGAGAATTGTCCCAGGGTTTTCCAAGATGGCGCCGGAAACGCCCTGCATTTTTGCCAGGTCGTTAAAAACTGCCGTTTTGAGCTTGTTTTTTCCGGGGAAAATAAGATTCCTCATCTGCTCGTAAAAGTAGATCTGGACGTTTATGCAACACAGGAGGTTCATTCGGATATTTTACTTTGTGAAAAATCACCGGGAGGCATTCCACCGGGACGGCCCTCGCCCCCTTTGGATTCCGGTACGGTTATGGACAGTTTGAGGCTGGAGGATGCCGTTGCCACCTTCGAACACATGCTTCGGCTGGTAAAAATGCTTTCGGGGATAACAAAGCCGGAGGGCTCCAATGAGGCAAAAAAGCCGGATTCTTCCGATCCGGCTCGTTTGGGTGAGAAATGCAAGCAGCTGGAAGCTGTTCAGGCCTCCCTGCTTCGTTCAATTTCCGAAAAAGATAAAGCGCTTGAGGTTTTTCGCTATGAACTGAGTCAGAAGGATTACATTGTCGATGCTTTACTTACAAAACTCAACCAATATGAGCATTTTAGAATCGGCTGAAGGCTCCGACAGTAAATCTCCCATTTCTACCGCGGTTCTGTATTGAATGAAAAGGTATAGCCCTTTCATTCAATACAGAGTTGGATCAATATGAAAGTAAGATTTGCTTACCGGCAGGTAAATTCGGGAACACCTCTAACAATGACATCCTGGTCTATACCCAGCTTATCAATGATATCCTCAGTTATGGTAATATCCACCACGGTGGTCCATACGGAGTTACCGAGGAAGGTCGGTACTTGCAGGGTATCTAAAACATCAACATCATACTTTAAATTCTTCAGGAGTATAAAGGATTGCAGACTGGGATCTTCCAGTTCGCAAGGCTTCAAGCGCGGGCAGAATTCCGTAAACGGAATGGTAACGGTGTATTCGAAGCTGGGGTAATCATTTACGCCAAGAGAAACAATGACCAGAGTCTCATTGGGTATCTTTTCATTCTGGTGCTGTACAACGGGAACACCGAGAGCATTGATTACCGTGTTGTCTACAAAAGCCCGTGTGATTAAAGGATCGTACTGCGCGGGATTGGAGAGGTTTCTGGGCAGATTAATTACTGTAAAGTTGCCGTTTTCAAACTCTACCAGAAGAATCAGTTCATACCGGTGAGTTACCCTTGATTTGTGTGTGCAAATCAGGGTATTTCTCGGGAAGTCCGGTTCAATAATGCGTTTGCAAAGCTTAACGCATACGACGGGTGAACCCACGGGAGGGACCGGTGCGTTAATGGTACCGTCGTTTAAAATGTACAGTCTGAATGCTTCCTTTTCGCCCAAGGCGATTCCATCATCGTAAGCCTCCTGCCAAAGTGTTTCGACACATGGCAGAACCTTCTTGCCCAGAATCTGCTTTGTAAATATGTCAACCTCCTGCAGATCTAAAAGGCTGTTTACCTGTTCTTCCATATAACCAACTCCTGATGAATTAACATTATTCTGCTTCATAATATGTACCTTTGGAAATGTCTGCTACTTAAAAAGCTTTGAAAATTTACTGTTTGTCGGTACTTTGCTCTTGAGTTCCTTTAGATAGCTGTTTTCTTCCTGGTATTCCTTAAGCAGCTGCTTTAAAGTCAACACCTCAAATTGAAGCTGAGTTAGCTTATTCAGTATCTCAGGCTGCATGAGATTTAGCCGGTTGATAATTTCAGGCTGCATGACATTAAGCCGATTGATAATTTCAGGCTGTATCTGGTTAAGCCTGTTTGTCAGCTCCTCCTGAATAGAACCAAGTCGGCTGGTAACATCCGTGTACATTTTCTCTAAGCCTTCATTGATTTCAGTTTGTATTTTTATTAGCTGTTCCGCCTGCTCCTTGGCTGTTTCTTCCGACACCTTGTCGCCGACGGAGTGAGAAACAGGCGGGGGAAGCTCCCCAGGTGTAAAATTTTGTGTGATGTTATTTGCATTAGTCGCGTACTTTACCTTTTCCAACAGTTCGGCTACGGGACTTACTTCCCTTTCAGTTTTTTCTCTTGAAACCCGTCTCCATCCGGAGCTGTGATTGCCGTATAATCCATAATCGTCCAAAGCGGCACCTCCCCGCGGGCAGGGATTCCTAATCTAATATATGACGGCTGCAAAACAGGTTATACTTGAATAATCCTTTCAATGAAGGTATGCTAAGAATGTTGTAAGATGGATTGGCGCAAAAAGGACTGCAAGTCTTTTGCCACAAGGCTGAGATACAGTTGAAACGCAGATGGGAAGCAGCTTTTTGCTTAATGGCCTCATAGGGCCTGAACTGTTTTCTGTCCATTGAATGAAATAATTCAATGGGGATCATGATAAAAGAAGGTTTTATTATGAATGATGAGAAACTGCCGCGGGTTATGCTGCTGGATTTGGACGATACCCTGCTGGCCAGAAGTGCCGCAGCGGATTTGGCTGTGAAAAAAGTTTCGGTCATATATGGATCACGTTTGAGCGGACTTTTCAGTGAAGAGGATTTGAGACTCAGTTTGTTCAAAACTTCCGACGCGTTTTGGGGCGATCCTGAAAAGGAGGCCTGGGGAAGAGTTAATCTGTTTGACGCCCAGCGAATGATAACAAAGGAAGCCTTGGAGGTGCTTGATGTGAAGCAACAGGGGCTTTCAGATGAAATTGCCGATACCTGCTCCCGTCTTCAGTATGATTACACCGAGCCCTTTCCCGGTACGATAGAGGCCCTGGAAGCCTTTATACGGCATAGGGTGCGCCTGGTGCTTGTAGCCAACGGATCGACGCTTATGCAATGGGCGAAAATTGAACGGTTCAAGCTAAAAAAGTATTTTCATGACTGCCTGATCGAGGGGGATTTGGGTTTCGGAAAACCTGATATACGAATTTTTAATCTTGCTTTGAAGCATGCGGGTACATCAACGGAAAAGGTATGGAATGTAGGCCATAGTCTCGCCCAGGATGTTCAGATTCCGCAAATGCTTGGCATGTATGCCGTATGGAACGATTATAAAGGTCGGGGCTTAAAGGAATATGACGGAATAAAGCCGGATAGAGTAATAACATCGCTTACCGATCTGGTATAATCCGGCCCCAATTAATAACACGCCCTTAGGGGAAGGTTAAAACGGAGGAATCCCTTTATAATGGGAAAAATTACGAAATTATTTAAAAAAAGTATTTTTGTGCTTTCACTGAGCCTAGGCCTGTTTGTTTCAGGCTGCGGTCAAAATCAAGGTACGCCGGAAGCCACACCCACACCAACGCCTACTCCAACACCAACTCCTGAAATCGTCCGGCCGGGAGAATCCTTTTTAAAGAACGGCAATACAAATGAATCCATTGTTGAATTAAGCAAGGTCAGCCCGGATCTTTGGATCCATACCACTTATCAGGATACCCGGGAGGCTCTTGTTCCTATTAACGGTCTGATTATTGTAGAGAATGAGGGTCTGATTCTTTTAAACCCTCCGAAGACACGGCTCCAGATGGAAAGCTTGAATGAGCTTGTACAAGAGGCTTTTAACGGTTATTTTCAATATGCCCTTTCCCGTGGACTGGGCAATGAGACAGCCGATGTAATCGCTTATTTTGAGGAAAATAAAATCCCTATTTACGATTACGACACGGTTGACACCTCACAGATCCTTTTGGATTTCGAGCTTATCAAGCCTCAGGACTACACGGGAACACGCCCGTCAGCCCTTTGGCTCGGGAAGTATAAGCTGCTTATGGCAGGGGATTGGGTAAGTTCAACCGATTCTGTACCCAATTTGCCGGGCGGGGAAGAGCAGGAAAGCTGGAAGGTGTTTCTGGAAACGCTTCAGGAAAAATATCAGGATATTGCCGTCATCGTTCCGGATCAGGGAACATGGGGAGACAGCCGCCTTATTAACTACACCCTTACTCTTTTGAAGCAA
Organism: Bacillota bacterium; assembly: GCA_023424865.1. Next base: position 4,160 of record JAFADM010000378.1, read on the forward strand.
TGAGCCTCCCACTTGCCAAGCAAAATCCGAAATCAAAAATCGGACTCAGGTTCCGGCATCGTCGCCAGTTAATGCAGATACCTGTTAAAATCCTGCAAAGACTTATCCTCAGGCTGTCCTTTTCCGTATCGGGCCAGCTCATAGGCTTCACGGGCCTGTGAGGCTGCAGGAACCTCTTTTTTTACGGATTTACCCGAGGCAGGGGCGTTTAGCGTTTCAAAAACCTGTCCCGGTGTCATGGATTTGTTGAGGGACTTTCCTTGCTTCAAAGCACGCCGCAGCATTTTACGGTAAAGAAAACGTACTCGTTCCCGATTGTCCTTCAATAAGGCGTAAGGCTTTTCCTCCCTGAACCCGGCAGTCAGCCAGCGCCTGGCAGCCGCAAGGGGGGATTCGTTTTTTTCGAGAAGGCTTGTGAGCTCATCCTCATAGCCTTTTTTTGCTTCTTCGGAGCCCGGGGATGTTCCGAAAATTCTGCCAAGATAGGTTGAGAGACGCCGAAGGAGGGCCAGGAATTTTTGGCCGAAAAGTGTGTAAAGCTTTTTTCCCAGAAAATAAAGGCCTGCTGCCGTAAGCAAAATAAGTGCCACTATAACAATGACGGTAACAATCTTTTCTAAAAGTACCATGAAGGGGGAAGGCTCCGCAGCCGGTTCCATGGGAAGCATGGGGGAAGGATCCCCCTGGGGATTTTGCTCGCCTCCTGTATGAACAAGATTATACAGCCAGGTTAGAAAAGCCGCCACAAGCCTTCCAAGCACCTTGCCCAACTGACTGATTTTTTCAAGAAGTATATTGGCAAAGCCCAGTGCTGTCAGAAAAAGAAGGAGCAGGCAAAAAAGGGCCGTCATCCACCGATTGGCTTGCCGCGATTGTCCGGTAAGACCCTTTTGACCGGGTGAGCTGTTTTTTTCCTGACGGACATTATCAAGATTGAAGGTAATAAAGGCCAGCAGTGCTGCCAATGTGCCATAAATACCTAAAACGCCCAGATAAGCATCAAATTCAGGAAGTCTCCTTAAAATGAGAGCACTTAGGCAGTAAAAAGCAAATCCCATGGCAGCTACGGCAGTGAGATGCCCTCCCCCCGAATCGGAAAAAAGGCTTACCCAGCGAAGGAGTATGGCAAAGCACACAAGAACGGGCAGTATAAGCTCTAATCCAAGGCCAAGAGTCATATAAAGGCACGCACCTGAAGCAAAAAGGAGAAGGAGAAAGATACCGATGCGTACTTTTGGCTTATTAAACAGAAGAACAGGACTGACCGCAGCCATAATGGCTGTAAGGGGAATAAAAAAGGAAAGCAGACTGCCGGTTTTATTGATTACCATAAGGATAAGAAACACGGGATAAACAAGAAAAAGTTCGGTCAGCCATATAAGAAGCATATGTAAAAAAGGTTCAAGCCGTTGTCTCATCCGAATTGCATCTCCTTTCAAGTTTAACGATTTCCACCGTATTGCCTTTGGCACTTAAAAGCTGTATACGGGACTCCATTTCCTCATCCACGTAAGCCGTGACAAGAAGCAAATCGGAGTCGGAAAGACCGCTTCTTTCCAGAAGCTCAAGAGCATAGTGAAAGGTGGCTGTCCGGTGAAAGGTTTGACGGGCAAGTGCCTCCAAAAGCGTGTACAGGTGCTCTTCCCCGGAGCCGGGAGGAATTTGGGTGAGAGAGGAATCGGAACCTGACAAAGTGCCGTTGGTAAATAATCCCACCTCGAGCCCGTTTTCCACCCCACGGCGGGCATAGGTTGCACAAAGTGAAAGACCGTATTCCAGCAGCTGTGACTCACCTGCGTCACACCATTGATTCTCATCCTCGCTTACATTAAATAAAATGTAAAGCCTGGTATCTGCCGTATAATCAAAGCGGTTCACCTGTAACGTTCCGGCCCTTGCACTGGCTGACCAGTTGATTTGCTTCATGGGTTCACGCCCCGTATAATCCCTTGAGCCAGCCAATAAAAAGGGATCCTCAATAATCCAGCGCTTAACGGTGATGTCCCCCGACAAACTGTGCTCCGGCAGCTTTAAGAGGGCATCATCAACGAAATCCGGATAGACGGTTATAATTGCGCCTACCGAATACTCATTTTCGTTTGTTTTAACAAAACCAAAAAGGTCATGAGCTGTAAGGGCAACCGATTTGATTTCATACATGCCTCTGCGTTTCAGGCATATCCTGTGGCGCCTGGAAATTTTGGAGAAGGGCAGAAGGGAAAAAAGGCTTTTATGGTAATTGGCCTTATTGGCCTCCAGCTCCTGGGATGACAGGATTTCGAGAGCGGGATCGATTTTAGACTCCACCGAAAGCAGGGGGAGAGGCAGAGGTCTGTTGTTAGTGAGCACTTCAAGCAGAAAAACCTCGTCACCCACATAGGAATAACGGGAGGAAAAACGCCTGGTGTAAGAAATACCCCGCATTCCCGCTTTTGAAAAAAGGATTATTTCACATGCGATGAGAACCGCACATACAGTAAGTATACGAATAAGCCATTCCATGGGCATCACAGGTCCTTTCACTTTCAAGCCTGGCCGTAAATTCCGGGATTTTCTGCCGGAACGGGCAGCTTGGCCAGTATATCCTGAAGCAGTACGTCGGAAGCGCCGCTTTTCAACCGTACCGATCCCTTTAATATGATGCGGTGGGCAAATACAGGTATGGCAAGGCTTTTTATATCGTCGGGCACCACATGGGATCGGCCCTTAAGTACGGCATAGGCCTGAGCGCCCCGGAAAAGTGCCTGAGCACCTCTTGGGCTGATGCCCAGGGTAACGTCGGGGTGATTTCGCGTAGCTTCAGCGATTTGAAGAATATAAAGCATTAAATCCTCGTGTACATAGACGCTGGTATAGCTTTTCTGGGCAGCAAGTATATCTTCACCCGAGCAAACCGGCGAGAGTGTTTCCAGAGGATTGTCATCTCTGAAGCGTTTTAAAATATCAATGCCTTCCTTCAGGGTGGGATACCCGGGTTTCAAACGCATCATAAAGCGATCCAGCTGGGCTTCGGGCAGGGGAAAGGTTCCTTGAATTTCAACTGGATTCTGGGTTGCGATAACCAGAAAGGGAATGGAAAGCTTTTTGGTTTCACCGTCAATGGTAACCTGTCCTTCTTCCATGCACTCCAAAAGGGCTGATTGGGTTCTGGGCGTTGCCCGGTTAATTTCGTCTGCCAGTAGGATATTGGTAAAGACAGGACCGGGCCGGAAAGTAAAAACGCCTTCCTTCTGATTATAATAATGTATACCGGTAATGTCCGAGGGAAGAAGATCGGGGGTAAATTGCACGCGCTTGAATGAACACCCCAAAGATCTTGCAAGAGACTTGGCTAAAAGAGTTTTTCCTGTTCCTGGAACATCTTCCAGCAAAACATGACCTTTAGAAATGAGTGCAGTGAGTAAAAGGTCCAGCAGATTATCCTTTCCGACAATAACTTTTGAAATATTTTCCTTAACTGAGTCAGAAAGGCGGCGAATTTCTTCCGAGTCCATAGACGATACCTCCGTTTTTTCGATCTATTTCGAGCTAATTCGATGATTTATTTGCAGGAATGCAAACAAATTTCACAAAAGCAAAAGCTTCAAAATGAATTTTTTCATGCAAAAAATCAAGATAGAAATAATATATCAAAACGCGCTCAAACCTGCAACAAGCTTGAAAACATGCATGCTCTGCATAAAAATTCATTTTTGAAAATTTGAAGGCTTCAAAAAGCAAAAATTGCAAAAAAACTTGTATTCTAAAAAAGCATCACGTATAATGTAATAAATTTTAGTCGGTCCCGACCGATACTCTTTGAAGCAGGAGGAGAAATAATGAAAAGTTCCAAGAAACTTTTTGCCATGGCCATGGCCGCCGTATTAGGCGTATCGGCATTGGCAGGATGTGGATCTTCCACAACCAACACCACACCCACCCCCAGTGCTTCCAACGGCGCATCCCCAAGCGCATCGGCAGCACCCACAGCAGAAGCTCCTTATGGTACCCTTGTAATGGGTGCTGATGAGTTCAACGGCGTATTCAGCCCGTTCTTCGGAACAACTGGCTATGACATGGAGATTTCCGATTTGGTACAGGCACCTCTTCTTTCCAATGACAGAA
>JAFADM010000385.1 GCA_023424865.1 Bacillota bacterium
CTGGCCTTCAGACGATCCTCTCTTGCCGGGGCGGATTTCGCATCCAAATAATTCATGTGAATTCCTCCTATCTTCCTGCCACAAGCAGACCGACAATATCCTCAACCAGGGTCAGTCCTCCGTTGAATCCGGCATAGCCGCGGTTCAGTACAATTCGGTTGGTTACGGGAAAAGCTACTGTAAGGAGAGGGAAGCCGAACTCTGCGGCTATATCTCTTTCAAAAACGCTGCCGATAACCACGGCAGGGCCAAAGGAATCGTAATAGCGCTGGCTCCTGTTTCTGGGCCATACCTCAGCCAGGTATTTCTTTACCGAAGAAGCATCCGTGCTGAAGCGCACTGCCGGAACAACACCGGACTCAAAGCGCTTGTATCTTTCGGAAAGGATTTCCTGCTGATTATCGTCCAGAAAATCTGTAATAACGGACAGCTCTGGCAGCCAGCCCAGCTCATCTGCAAGGAAACGGGAAACGGCAGGTGCGTAATTGCTGTCGGCCACGACTACGGCATAACGCTGCAAATCAATATCATTGTACAAATCGGCCAGTCTTTCCAGATAGCTGTAATAAACGGCTTTCTCTTCATCAATGACAGCTTCGGCTTTTTCGCTGTCCAGTCCCAAAGCGGAAGCAACAACTCTCAAAAAGTCACCGGCTGCATCGGCTCCAATGGGAAAGCCTGTTTCAAGCCAGGGTATATCATGAAACTCCTCATAGGCTCTGGCCGTTTGAATACCGTAAACATCGGACACCACAATATTTAATGCGGCTTCCCCTGTACGTTTGATATCCTCCAGGGTTTCTCCCTCTCCGAAAAGGGTATTTACTTTCAAGCCAAGCTTTTGGAGCAGGCGCTTGATTTCCTTGAGGTTGCCTTCCCAGAACACATCCTGGCCGGGGACAATTCCCAGAATGTTAACCGCCAGCGGATCCTTTTCCGCCTTACGGGTGACAAACTTCTTTGCCAGTGCTTCAAGAACAAGCTCGTAGCCTGTGTAAGAATTACCTCTGAAGCTGGGGGTATGTATGGCGATAACGGGCTTGTCGCTGTCGGAAAATTCAGATGCAACCGAATCCACATCGTCGCCAATCATTTCAACCATACAGCCTGTAAGAACAATGTAAACGTCGCCGTCAAGCACTTCCAGCGTCGTCTCAATTTGTTCTCTCAGACGTGCTTCTCCGCCGAATACCACATCCCGTTCCACCACATTGCTGCTGGAGAGAGACAATCCTCCGCAGTAACCGCCGCCCAAATAACCGCCGCCGGGATTGATGGCGTTATAAAGGTTGTGCCCACACCCCGCTGAGGCGTGGATAATGGGGATAGCCCGTGGTATGGCTCTCAAGGTGGACAAGGCTCCGCCCAGAGAACAGGCATACCTCGGCCTGTCAACAAAACGACTCATATTATTTCCTCCATGTTTAAGGTTAAATAAAATAAATAAAATGTAAGCAGAAGCTTATTGGTTCTCAACCGTGGGAGAAGGTTTGGTCCATTCCCTTATAGGCGTATAACAGCTCGGACAGGTCACTGACCCCGGGTATGCCGCAGGCATCCGCCCGGCAGTGCTGACAGTGCCGGAAGACGGGAAGATGCTCCTCCGCCGCTTTCCTGGCTTCATTGATGGTTTGGCAGGATGGTGCCTTGATATGGGCCATTTCATGCTGGGGAATTAATGGAATGATGTTGATAAGCGCCGCTCCCTGTTCCTTTACCATCCGGGCAATTTCACCCATATGGCTTTCATTGACACCCGGTACAAGAACGATGTTAATTTTGATTACAGCTCCCTTATCCGCCATCCTCCTTATTCCCCGAAGCTGGGCTTCAATAAGTATTCTGGCACCCTCTGCTCCCGTATAGAACACTCCGTCTAGTAAAATGCCGGAGCAAATTTCTTTTTGTATTTCAGGATCAACGGCATTTACAGTTACGGTTATTGTCTTTACCCCGGCATCCCATAAAGCGTCTGCATGGCGCTCCAGAAGAAGGCCGTTTGTGCTGAGGCAGTTTATGAGCTCCGGATGGCTTTCATGGATAAGCCGAAAGGTCTCAAGGGCGTGTGGCGTTGCCAGGGTGTCACCAGGGCCCGCAATGCCTGCCACGGTAATTTCGGGACATAGCTCCAATGCCTTACTAATTAAGGCTTCGGCTTCGGAAGGCGCCAGCAGCTTGGCTGTTACACCGGGCCTTTGCTCGAACTTATTGAAGCTGCGCTTACAAAATTTGCAGTGGATATTGCACACGGGACTTACAGGAAGATGCACCCGGCCTTTTGTTTTATTGGCGCCACCTCCGAAGCAGGGATGGCGATTTGAAATCTTTTCGAATTGCTTATCCAGTTGAACATCGAAGCATGACATAAGGACGACCTCTTTTCCCGTTTAGCGCTCCAGACTGTCAAATAACGGTGTTGAAAGATACCGCTCTCCCGTATCCGGCAGAAGAACCACTATTATTTTGTCTTTGAATTCAGGTCTTTTGGCTATCTGGGTGGCTGCAAAGGCAGCTGCACCGGAAGAAATCCCCACCAATAGCCCTTCTGTCCGTGCCAGAGCCTGAGCGGTTTCATAGGCTTCCTCAGCCCGGACCTTAAAAATCTCGTCGATAATATCCGTTTTGAGCACCAGAGGAACGAAGCCTGCTCCTATCCCCTGTATTTTGTGAGGACCGGGAGCCGATCCGGACAGAACAGCCGAATCATAGGGCTCAACCGCGATGATCTGAATATCCGGATTCTTTTCCTTTAAAACCTCGCCTACGCCTGTGATAGTGCCGCCCGTTCCGACACCGCCCACAAATGCGGCGACTTTGCCTTCCGTATCCCGCCAGATTTCTTCAGCGGTGGTTTTTTTATGTATCTCAGGGTTAGCCGGATTATTGAACTGCTGAGGAAGAAAGGAATTCTTAATTTGTGCCGAAAGCTCTTCCGCCTTTCGAATGGCGCCCTTCATGCCGTCCTTGCCCGGAGTGAGCACCAGCTCGGCATTAAGTGCCTTCAATAGATTGCGGCGTTCAATGCTCATGGTCTCGGGCATGGTCAGAATCAAACGGTAGCCCTTGGAGGCTGCTACAAAGGCAAGGCCAATGCCCGTATTACCGCTGGTAGGTTCAATGATTACCGTATCCTTGTTCAGAAGGCCTTTTTCCTCTGCATCTTCAATCATTGCCAGTGCAATTCTGTCTTTGACGCTCCCCAGGGGATTAAAGTACTCCAGCTTGGCAACCAGCCGGCCTCTCAGGTTTTGAGCCTTGTTGTAATCAGTCAGCTCCAGTAGGGGCGTATTGCCCACAAGCTCGGTGAGCTTGGATGCGATACCTGCCATTTTGATTCCTCCATTATATTATAATATAATTCATATAGGATTTATATGTTTAATATATATGTAGTATTATATGCGCCTATGCGTTGACTGTCAACAGTTTTGCTTATTATTCATATATATCTTGTAGGTTTGACTGTAATTTAATGCTTTCACTGCTACATACTGTGCCAAACACCCATACTTCCTTCCGGAATTACAGCTGAAAGCGGCTGCAAAAGAGAAAAGACATGTAAACCCGATGGTGTTTACATGTCTTTTGCTTGGCAGCCATTTGCTTAAAGCAAATCTGGCTAAAACGGAGGGGCTCGGAAGCTCTCTCCTAAATTCCCAAAATATCATAGATCCCTTTTTTACAAATGCTTCGAATTTCAGAATCGAAGTCGTCAAACTCCTGGAATTTTTGATAGAGCACAGGTACAAATTCCGGATTATTAATTTTATAGCGCTCGATAGTCTCCGCCAGCCGTTCCTTCTGACGGATAATCCGGCCATGGGATTCCAGGTTATCCGCTATAAAAACCAGCTTCTCCTCCATGGTACGAACAAAGAAGTCCTCCGGCTTAAGACCATATTCGGCTATATCTTCAGGCCGATAGGTCCCGTTTGAATGACAGACACAGACACGGGCCAGCTCGGGCTCGTTCAGCGCCATCATCATTTTATGGCCCTCGTAGGCATGCCGGTAGGGATCCTGGCTTACACTGCGGCCAAAATCATGCACCAGTCCCATAAGCCGCACCCTTTCAGGATCAATGGCGGTGTATTTTTTGAGCTCCAGGGCCAGACGATAAGCGGTGTCTCCCACATTAATGCAGTGCCGGTCCCAATCGTGGCCTTCTTTTATAGGAAAGCTCCTTAAAAGCTTCAAAGCTTCATCATAGGTCATTTTTATTCTACTCCCCACTGAAAAAAGCGTTAACTTTCATCCGCCTTATCCAATATCGGCTGGTGTAAAAAAGTGGATCCGGTAACCTTAAAAGCAAGGCTTGGCCTTATACCCTGCACGTTCCAGTGCCTCCAGGCTTCCTAACGCAGAGGCTTCATCCTCAAACTGGATCTCCAAAGCCCCTTCTCCTGCTTCCCGGCTGTTATTAATTCCGATATTCTTAATATTAATGTTTTGAGAAGCCAGAATGGAGGCTGCCCGGGCAATGATTCCCGGCTTGTCGTCCACATCCACAACAATGCGGTAATAAATTTTAAGGAGACCTCTGTTTTTATCCGGAAAGGTATTTCTTAATATTCGGGCTTCCTCAAAAAAGGTTCTGAGCTCTTCTTCCCTTTTATCATTCAAATCCTCTTTAAACCGGCCCACAGACTCCTGAACCACATCCAGAATTTCAAGGACCATCTCCCTGTTTGACAAGCATATGCCTGACCAGAGAGAGGAGGAAGACGATGCAATTCGAGTAATATCCTTAAACCCGCCTGCCGCTATGGTTTTCATATAACCCTCGGGGCTGTCCAGCTGCCCTACCAGATTAACAAGAAGGGAAGCCATGACATGAGGGATATGGCTTATGACAGCCACCGTACGATCATGGACGGGAGCGCTCATTTCAACTGGTATGGCTCCCATAGCTCCAACCAGGGCTTTAAGCCTGTTCAGAGCATCAGTGGAAGGCTTCTGCTCATATACAAGGCAGTAATAGGCATTCTCAAAAAGATTCTCCTTAGACGCACCATAGCCTGATTGCTCCGAGCCTGCCAGAGGATGCCCGCCAATAAAGCGATCCTTGAGGCCCAGTCTGGCGGCTGCCTCCATAACGGCACCCTTGGTACTGCCCACATCGGTAAGGAGGCAGGAGGCCTTTATATATGGAAGAAGCTTTTTAACCATTTCTTCCATCGCCTCAACCGGAACACAGAGGAAAATGGAATCACAGGGTGCGAAAGCGCTGAAATCCTCTTCTGCGGCAACATCAACCTTGCCCTCCGCCAGCGCTTTTTCCAAAGATGCCTTTTCCCTGTCCCAGGCAATGACTGTGCATGGAACATTCGAACGTTTCAGGGCTTTTACAACGGATCCGCCAATAAGGCCCAGCCCCACAATACCTATATTCTGTGCTTCTATCACTGTCGTTCTCTTTCCCTTCCGAAGCTAAAACCGCAACGCGGCATTCATCCTTTATTTTTATAGCCTGCTTCCGTTCAGGCGCTTGTGCCAGGCTGTCCAGCGCTTATGCCAGCCCGCTCGGCTCTTATACCGGGCTGTCCAGGCTCTTGTGCCAAGCCGCCTTAAAGATGCCTGAGAGCATATAACACCCCGGACACAGTTTTACCATCATTTATCCGGCCTTCCTCAATCCATTTAAGAGCTTCCTCAGGAGTAAGCTCAAAGGCACTGATAAATTCATCCTCATCAGGGTGTACCTGGCCCGGTTTCAGATCCCTTGCCAGATAAATATGAATCACCTCGTCTGCAAAGGCCGGCCAGGGATGAAGCGCCAGTATTTTAGTGAGGGAACCGGCTTTATATCCAGTCTCCTCTTCCAATTCCCTTGCAGCGCATACCTCCGGATCCTCCCCCGGATCAAGCTTCCCCGCAGGAATTTCGTAGCTTACCGCTTCAAAGGGCTTCCGGTACTGCTCTACAAAAATAATCTTTCCCTCGGCAGTAATGGGAACCACAGCCGAGGCACCTTTATGACGAATAATGTCACGGTTGGAACGTTTTCCATTGGGAAGCTCAACCTCATGCTGCTCCAGCTTTATTATAGAACCTTCATAGATTAATTTTTTGTTTAAGGTCTTTTCTTCGTAGTTCATGTTTTACACGTCCTTTTAGCTATTACGATTTAACTTCTGCGATCTAGCTTCTACAATTTACTTTTTGCGATCTAGCTTCTACAATTTACTTTCTACAATTTAGCTTCTACGATTTAAATCGGCGTCCAATTTCTCTGGCCTTCTGAGTGCAGGCATCCATAGCAGCAAGTATGCTGTGGCGGAAACCCTCCTTCTCCAATACGGCAACAGCCTCTATGGTGGTACCGGCAGGGGAGCAGACCATGTCCTTAAGCTCACCGGGGTGGGTGCCAGTTTCCAAAACCATTTTTGCCGAGCCCATAACGGCCTGGGCCGCAAGCCTGTAAGAAAGCTTTCTGGGAAGCCCTGACTGAACAGCGGCATCGGCCATGGCCTCAATAAGCATGTAAATATAGGCCGGACTGCTTCCCGTAAGCGCAGTCACTTCGTTCATAAGCCTCTCCTCCAGCTCCTCAGCAAGGCCGCAGCAGCTCATAAGCTCCATAACAAGAGCCTTTTCCTCCTGAGAAACAGAGCTGTCGGCACAAACCAGCGTCATGCCGGCGCCAACAAGAGCGGGAGTATTGGGCATGGTACGGACAATTTTGGCCTCTTCTCCCAGTATATTTTTATAATAGGAGATAGGCACTCCTACGATAATAGTAACTAAAACCTTTCCTGGAAGAAATGTGCTTTTTATTTCATTAAGAACACTCTCGGAATACTGAGGCTTAACAGCCAGCACCACTACATCCGAAGCTGACACCAGCTCTGCGGCACTTTTTACGGCAAGAACTCCAATTTCCTTTGAAAGTGCATCCACCAGAGGGGTATGAATATCATAGGCTAAAAGCTGAAATTTTCCTGGTGCACCATTGGCTGCAATACTTCTTAAGAGGGCGCCGCCCATATTGCCTGCGCCGATAAATCCGATTTTTGCTGTC
>JAFADM010000396.1 GCA_023424865.1 Bacillota bacterium
GAGAGCGCTTGGAGTAAAGATTGCCGGAGGAAGACAAATTGAGTCATTGACAAAGCACAAAGAAAGATCTATGATTATTAAACATTTATAAAGCATACGTGATGAAGGGAAAAAGTAACCGTTGCAGTCCGACAGAAAAAAGGCGTCACCGGCTGAGAGCGCTTTTAAGGAAACTGCCCCGGTGAACAGACATCCCTGAGCCGATTGGAAAAAAGTCTTTTGGCATACTGTAATATGTTAAGACGAGTAAGACAATCCGTCCCTGCCGCGTTAAGGCAAACGAGCCGAATGCCCTGTCTCATAACAGGACGTTAATTGGGGTGGCACCGCGGGTTATACCTCCGTCCCTTATACAATATTCCATAGTTGGAATGTATTGCATAAGGGACGGGGGTTTTTTGTATGCTTTCAAACTTAAAAGCTTTAAAGCCCTACTTTGGTTTTTTTAATCAGGCAATCAATAAAGGAAGGATATTGGAAATCATGGAAAGAATTCATTTACCGGAAGAAACTCATGAACCTCAGGCCCACATGCTCTCTTCATTGGAAGGCAAAAGTGTACGGCTTCATGGTGCCGTTCATCAAATACGCATGATGAGTGGATTTGCTTTTGTCATTTTAAGAACTCGCCGGGATATCGTCCAATGCGTATATACGGAAGGAGAAACAACAGGTGATTTTAAAAGCCTGGCAGAAGGCTCTTCTGTTTTCGTGGACGGAGTTGTCTTTTGTGATCCGAGGGTAATAAACGGAGCCGAGATCCGGCTTTCACATTTTGATATCCTCTCCTTGCCTTACGATGCCGTGCCTGTGCGCATTAACCGAAAGCAGCTGGATGTTCCCCTGGATACCCAGCTCACCTACCGCCCCATAACATTAAGAAATCAGAAGGAACGGGCGGTGTTTAAAATTCAGGAGGGCATTGCCAGAGGCTTTCGCGAGTATTTGCAGGAGCAGCAATTTACGGAAATACGAACACCTAAAATTGTGTTTGCAGGAGCTGAGGGCGGCGCCAACATCTTTAAGCTGGATTATTTCGGAAAGCAGGTTTATCTGGCTCAGAGCCCCCAGTTTTACAAGCAAACAATGGTGGGTGTTTATGAGCGGGTTTTTGAAATCGGACCTGTTTACAGGGCTGAAAAGCACGATACATCCAGGCATTTGAATGAATATATCAGCATGGATCTGGAAATGGGCTTTATTGAAAGCTTTCAGGACATTATGCGCACGGAGGCGGGTGCGCTTCGCTATATCTTCGACCTGCTGTCCCGTGACTACGGCCCTGAGCTTGCCCTTCATGGTGTGACGCTTCCTGTGGTTGAAGCCATCCCCTCCATTAAATTTATGAAAGCCAAAGAAATCATTGAGAAGATTTATAAGCGGCCCATAAAGGATTATCATGATTTTGAGCCGGAGGAAGAACAGCTTATAGGAGACTACGCCAAAAAGGAATGGGGTTCGGAATTTGTATTCATCACCCATTATCCTTCGGAAAAAAGACCCTTCTATGCCATGGACGACCCGGAGGATCCGGGCTTCACACTAAGCTTCGACCTTTTATTTAACGGGTTGGAGGTAACCACCGGCGGTCAGCGGATACATGACTATAAGGAACAGGTGGAAAAAATGCTCAAACGTGGGATGGATCCTGCTCATTTTGAATCCTACCTTATGATCCACAAGCACGGCATGCCGCCTCACGGCGGACTGGGAGCCGGGCTGGAGCGTCTTACAATGAAGCTTCTGGGCTTTTCCAATGTGCGGCAGGCTGCCCTTTTCCCCCGGGACACTCATCGTGTCACACCCTGAGAGCGGTAAAAGCAGTGGGGATAAGCCTTTGGCTGTTGCGTTGCCTAACTTTTAGCCTTTGGAAAAAGATAAGGGGGACATACCTGCCCCCCTTTCTCTCTTCATCCTTATTCATTCTGAATGTTTAGAAAATGTGTGAGAAGTTGTTTGCCATTCTTCCGGCATAACGTGAAATGGTCTTTCCGGTTCTGCCCATTCTGCGTATGGACCGATTGACATTGAAATTATCCTCGGCAAGCATGGAGACAGCTGCACCCACCACTGCACCGATGATCATGCCTCCGCCAAATCCTATTTTCATAAAAAACCTCCTGTCCTGTTAGGCCAGACATTTTTCCGGCCTTCAGCTGCTATTTAAACTTTGATTCATAAAGTATTATTCCAAAATAAAACCGTGATAATTCATTCTTTTCATGGTAAAATACGATATAAAACAGGAGGAATTTTGAAAATGGACGAAGCTTTAAACGCATCCTTACATAAATTAGGACTTTCATTATCCAGTGTTCTTTTACCGGCTCCTCATGTTGATTTGGGAAAATGGGCGGTTGTCGCCTGCGATCAATATACCTCACAGCACGAATACTGGAAGGATGCGGAAAATACCGTAAAAGATGCACCCTCCACACTGGGACTTATTTTTCCCGAGGTTTATCTTGAAACCGAGGATGAGGATAAAAAAGCGGATCGCATTAAAGCTATTCAGGCCAAAATGTTAAATTACCTTAATAACGGCCTTTTTAATCAGCTCACCGACACCCTGATTCTTACCAGGCGAAGCTTTGCCGCCGGCGCCACACGCCATGGCCTGGTTTTGTCGGTGGATTTGGAGCATTACGATTTCAAGCCAGGTTCCCAAACCCTAGTCCGGGCTACGGAAGGAACTATAGTAGAACGCCTTCCTCCCCGCATTCGTATTCGCCAGGGCGCTCCTATTGAGCTTCCACACATTATGCTTCTAATTGACGACGGCAGCCGCAGTGTGATTGAGCCACTGATCGAAAAGGCTGGGCAGAAAACGCCTGCTTACGATTTTGATTTAATGAAAAACGGAGGACGGCTCACAGGCTGGGCTTTTGATGACAAGGATAGCCTGGAAAGTGTTATTAGAGCACTGGAACAGCTTTCGGATTCGGAGGCCTTCAGAAAACGTCATGGTGTCAATGAGGATAAGGGCGTACTTCTGTACGCAGTAGGTGACGGAAATCATTCTCTGGCAACAGCAAAAGCCTGCTGGGAGGAAATAAAAAAGACGCTTTCAAAGGGAGAGCAGGAAACCCATCCTGCCCGTTATGCCCTGGTTGAAGTGGTGAATGTCCATGATCAGGGCTTGTTTTTCGAGCCCATCCATCGGGTGGTATTTAAAGTGGATCCTGAAAAGCTCATTGAGGCTTTTATAAATTATTATTCCAATATAGGCTGTATTTGTTATTTAACCAGTGAAGAAGCCGCCAATGAGGCTGCGGCGGAAGGAAGTACGCCGTCATTTGTCCGGAAGCATTTTATACCCTTTGTTTCGGGAAATAAAAAGGGCTGTCTGGTAGTAGAGAACCCACCTGTTCAATTAGAGGTGGGTACCCTTCAGAAATTTTTAGATGATTATATTCCCGGTATATCCGGTTCTTATGTGGACTATGTTCATGGCAGGGATGTCACCGAACAGCTTGGCTCCGTGGACGGGAATATGGGTTTTTTCCTTCCCTCCATGGATAAAAACGATCTTTTTCATACCGTAGTGCTGGACGGTGCCCTTCCCCGAAAAACCTTTTCCATGGGTGAAGCCCATGAAAAACGCTTTTACTTCGAAGCCCGCAGAATTGCCTACTGAGGTCTACTGAGG
>JAFADM010000412.1 GCA_023424865.1 Bacillota bacterium
GTACTGGCACCCATAAGGGGTGTTTCTCCGGCTATGGGAGCCCAGTACCTTACCGATGCCTTTTTAACGGTGGTGGTAGGGGGCGTTAATTCCTTAATCGGAACCTTGTCCGGTTCCCTGATGATCGGTGAATCCATATCTCTTTTAGGCATTGTGGGAAATGAGGTCAACGCTAAAATTCTGGTTTTCATCATTATAATCATTATTATCCGCTTTAAGCCCGAAGGGCTTTTCAGCTCCGAAAGAAGGTAAGCAGCATGGGAAAAACCCTGGGATTATTAAAAAACAAAGGAATGGAACGCTATGTGGACCTGGGGGTTCTTTTGTTCCTTCTTCTTTTTCCTCTTCTCTTTTCCCCTTTTCGCACCGAGCTTATGGGGAAATTCATTGTGTTCATTATTTTTGCTCTGTCTCTGGACCTTTTGTGGGGCTATACGGGGCTTATGAGCATGGGCCACGCCGTCTTGTTCGGCCTGGGAGGCTATACCCTGGCCATTTCCTATTCCATGGAAAAGGCAGGCGGCGTCCCCGATTTTATGGCACGCTTTGGCATTACTGAAATTCCGGCCCTCTTTTTGCCTCTTACCAACACGGGAACAGCCTTCTTGCTGGGGCTTCTCCTTCCGGGTCTTCTTGCCGGGCTGTTAGGTTATTTCATTTTTTCAAGCAAGGTAAGCGGCGTTTTCTTCTCCCTCATTACTCTGGCACTGGCTCAGATTTTTGAGGTGTTTATTGCCAATCAGCAGCGCTATACCAATGGCTTTAACGGTATCGGAAGCCTTCCAAGAAAAATACTTTTCGACAGAACGCTTTCCTTAAATCAGGTTTATTACGCCGTTCTTATCATTGCCGTATTGGTTTATTTTCTATGCCTCTGGCTTGTGTCAGGCCGATTCGGAAAGGTACTTCAATCCATTCGGGAAAACGAAAGCAGACTGAAATTTCTGGGCTATAAGCCCTCTTCCTATAAAATTGCCGTATACATTATTTCCGGCATGCTGGCAGGCCTTGCCGGTATGCTGTATCTTCCCATGAACGCCTTTATCTCACCGGGAGATACGGGCCTGACCTTCTCCACCGCCGTACTGGTATGGGTGGCCGTAGGCGGCAGAGGAAACTTAACCGGGGCCATTGTGGGAACCCTGGTTATCAACTGGCTTCAGGTGCTCCTGTCCGAGGCTATTTCCGACTATTGGCTTTTGGTATTGGGCATCATCGTCCTTGTTATTGTTTACTTTGTCCCTCCCGGAATCATTGGAAAGCTTAAGGAATGGCAGTACAATACCCGTATTGCGAAAACGGCTTTCAGGCAAAAGGAGGGTGGCAATTGACCATGGAAAAGCGGGAAGATTTAAAAGGAACAGGCAGGGACGGGGCCGTATTGCTGAGAGTTGAGCATTTAAGCGTATCCTTTAATCAGTTTAAGGCTATCGATGATGTCAGCCTTGCCATTAACCGGGGAGAGCTTCGGGTTATTATTGGTCCCAACGGTGCGGGAAAAACCACCCTCATGGATTTAATCACGGGAAAAACCCGACCCACAGCAGGGAAAATCAAGCTTAACGGTCACGATATTACGGGCCGGAGCGAAAGCGAAATTGCCTCAAAGCACAAAATCGGGCGAAAATTCCAGGGACCCAATCTCTTTGACAGCATGACGGCTTACGAAAACATAGAGGTAGCCTTAAAGGGATACTGTTCCCTTGCCCGCTCCTTCTTTTTCCGGAAGAACCGGATCGTTGAAGACAAAATTAATGAGGTGCTTAAAAGTGTAAACCTCTATGAAAAAAGGGAGGTAATGGCCTCCTTCCTTTCCCATGGCGAGCGTCAATGGCTTGAAATCGGCATGGTGATGGCTCAGGATCCGGAGCTTATTATTCTGGATGAGCCCACAGCAGGCATGACAGCCGATGAAACCCGGAAGACGGGTGAAATGATTCTCAGCCTTTTAGGGGATCACACCGTTATTGTGGTTGAGCATGATATGGATTTTGTCCGTCAGGTTGCAAGAACCGTGACGGTGCTTCATCAGGGCCAGCTTCTGGCGGAGGGTCCCTATGGGGAAATAGAAAAGGATCCCAGGGTTATACAGGTGTACTTAAAGGACGACAAGGCAGGGGAGGAAGCGGCATGCTCACAGTAGAAAACGCCCGTGTCAGCTACGGTAAAAGCAGTGTGATAAACGGTATCAGCCTTACCGTCTCACAGGGGGACAAGCTTGCGGTGCTGGGCCGGAACGGTGTGGGTAAAACTACCCTTTTAAAAAGCTTTATGGGTATTCTGCCCTTAAAGGATGGGCGAATGACCTTCAAGGGGGAGGATATTACCCGTAAAAAGCCCTATCAGCGCTCCCAGACAGGCATGGCTTACGTTCCTCAGGGAAGGGAAATCCTGCCCCTGCTTACGGTAAAGGAGAACCTGGAAATGGGTGCCTTGGGCCACAAGGGGGTTGTCCTTGCCGACAGAATGGCCCAGGTGCTTGAGTATTTTCCCGTTTTAAAGGAGCACCTTTCCCGAAATGGCGGAGTGCTTTCGGGGGGCCAGCAGCAACAGCTGGCTATAGGACGGGCACTTATGTCCTCACCGAAAATCCTGCTTCTGGACGAGCCTACAGAAGGTATCCAGCCCAATATTGTGGCCCATATCGCCGAGATCCTCAATAAAATACGTGTTGATATGGGCATCACGCTTGTTATTGTGGAGCAGAACCTGCCATTTGCCAAAAGAATAGCCGATACCTTTGTAGTACTTCAAAAAGGCCAGGTAGTGGCTTCAGGAGCCACAGGCGAGCTTTCTGAGGATGTGGTGCGTGCCTATTTAACTGTGTAACGGCGTTTTACCCTCCCCTGTCTCCTGCTTGACAAAGCAAAGGAAAAGTAATTAAATAAATGCAAGCATGAAGCACCAACCTATAAAAGGCAAGGGCTGACGAACCTCCCGGTTCTTTACAGTCCCTTAGGAAGGCGAAAATGTTTGTAACCTGTGAGGATGTTTTAAAGCTTGAATTTGCCAGAGATTTCAGGCTTGTGGGCGGTGCCGGAGGCATTCATAAACCGGTGCGCTGGATCTATGTTTGTCAGGAAAATAACATTTCCCCATGGGTCAGCGGCGGCGAGCTTCTGTTTTTGACAGGCATCGGTATACAGAGGGACGAGGAAAGCCTTGTTTCCCTGGTAAGAACCAGCCGCGAAAAAAACCTGGCAGGAATCGTAGTTTTGCTAAATGAGCTTTATATAGGGCATATCCCCGGGGCGATGATCGAAGAGGCAGACGCTAGGGATTTGCCCCTTATTACTATGCCCTGGGAAATCCCTATTGCCGTGGCAACCCGGGAGGTCGCCTCTCTTATCATGCTTAACCAGTACCGAAGAGCCCCGGCGGACGCCCTGTTTGAAAGCGTGCTTTGGGGCGGTACGGAAGCACCCAGGCTTGTTCAGTCCGAATTCCAGTCTGCAGGCTATACCTTTAAGAAATCCAACCACATTCTGGTTATACGATCCAAAACAGATCAAAAACCCCTGGCCGGCCAGGAGCTGGAACGTCTTAAAGCTATGGCCTCCGACTGCTTTGAAACACCGCTTATCTGTGAAAAGGACGGTACCCTGGCTATTCTTGCAGGTACGGACAGTGAAAATTCACCGGAAAGGCTCTCCTCCCTTTTCAACTCCCTAAGGCTGTCTTTTTTGGGACCGGAAGAAGACCATAGTCTTTTTATAGGAATTGGAGGCACTATTTACTCCTGGACATGTGCCGAATTCCGTCAGAGCTATCGTCAGGCACTAAATGCCCTGTCTGCTTACGAAATAGCCCCGGATACCTTCAACAAGGGAATGTTTTCCTTTTCCTGGGACGGTTTAGGGCTATTGGGGCTTTTATTTGAATTTGAGAACCCCGCTCTTATTGAAGCTTTTTATATGAAGCATCTGGCAAGCCTCCTGGACTACGATAAAAAACATAATACGGACTTTATCCTGACACTGGATATCTTCCTCCAGGAAAACTGCAATTTCTTAAACACGGCCAAGCGCCTTTTTATCCATCGAAACACTCTTAATTATCGCCTGACCCGTATTCGTGAAATCACAGGGAAAAGCTTCGAAAACGCCGCCGACAAGCATAATCTTTACAGTGGGCTGTTAGCCATGAAGCT
>JAFADM010000481.1 GCA_023424865.1 Bacillota bacterium
CGATGCAACCTCTTCTTCAAAAGTTCTTACTCCAAAATTGTCGTTCATTTACTATCCACCTCTTTCCTAGCTTATTCTTTTACACCTATTATATACCATGCAGAAAAATTTGCAAGCCGTGAAGCCCCCTGAGAGTCTTATGCCTGTAGGACTCAGGGTAATTTCACGACTTGCTGTAAGTATTTGGATTCGGTATTTGAAACGAAAGCTTAAGGCTTGTTATTGGTCCAGTGTTTTGCGGGCCATTTGCGAAAGCACCTCTCGTACATCTTCTTTGTATGCTTCCAGCACCGGAAGGGCTTCGCTTCCGCCACAGGCATAAAGCGCCCTTGCAATGGAAAGCTCTAACAGAGAGGAAAAGAAGGGCTTCACAGCGGAGGATTCCTTTCGGGATACAAAGCCCTTTATAGAAGCATCCTTCAAAAGCCTGCTTAACGGGGCCTCGGCATCGCTGCCGGGAAGCGTTAACAGAGCGGAGGCCAGGCTTAAAAGCTGATCATGGTGGGGAAGCCTCCAGGTGTCCACCCGGGAATGGGAATACGGTGTTGGGGCATGGTCCAGCGGACCACCCGGTCCCATAAGCTCTGCCGCCCAGGCTACCGCCTTTCCATAGGCTGCCTTGCCCGATTTTTCAAGGAGAGCCAGGCATTGACTGACCTCCCGATAAATATCAGGATTCTCGGCCTTAACATTTCTGTTTAAGTCATAGCAGGTGCGCACATCACTTAAAAGCCGCCGGGCAACTTCATCCAAAGCCTTTTCCCGGGAAAACCAGGCCAGCACCTGTACGGCTGAAAAAGGAACCGTATCCGTTAGATCCCCATTCCGGCTTTCACTGAGCTCTTTCTCAATTAAGGGAGCGATGCCCGGATCGTTTAAGAGCATGGCTCTGAAGCTTGCGCCTTCCTCTCCGTTGGCTACAGCCCGGGCAAGCTCGGCCAGGGAGGGCTCCTTCACAGGTTCAAAAACCCAATCCGGCAATATTCCGGCTTCCGCCAGTTTTTTCTGAACCTGCTTTATATCAATATTACGCGGAGTATTCCCGGTTCTCAGGGCTTCCGCGGCAGCAAGGCCCAAAGCGTAGCCACTGTTTCGCAAATCCGCATTCATGCGGCACATACAGGCAGCCTCTCTGTCGGCTGACATGGCTTTAGCCCCTACAAGAAGCCCCTCCACCCCTTTGGGGAGATAACAGCGGTAAGGAATACGGGTATTAATCTCATCATGGCTGAAACGAACGTAGCCCATCCTGTCATAAATAGTCGAAGTAAGCCCATGGGTATCCAGGGGTGTACTGGTGACCGCCACGCAATCCTGAAAGCGCTTTCCCAGAAAAATATCCTCCAGAGTAAGCGTGTAATCACCCGCAAAGCGTCTTGACTCTCTTACTGTCAGCATTTCAGAAAAATTAAGATCACTGTTTCGGGTATGGGCAAGATAAATACCTCTTAAAAGCTCTCTGTACTTATCATGACAGATAACGTCAAAATCCATAAGATACCTGGAATTTCGGAATATTCCCGAATTCTGTTCGTCGATTCCCCACTGGCTGTAGGTTTGAGGTATACCGTCCTTCGGATCCCCGTAGGAATAGGGAAGGCCCAAAAAGGCTATCAGGTCGCCATCTCCTGTAAAATCCATGGTCACGCCGGCCTTTATAAGAAACAAGCCGTTGTCGTCCGCTGCCAGTACCGCTTTTAACACACCGTCCGGGGCGACGGCACCGCAGGCCAAGGCCCCGGTGTGAATGCTTTCGGACCGATCTTTTACATAGTGGTGATTGTAAAGTATTCTCCCCGTTTCCTGATCTCCCGTAATTTTGGCCGTTTCAGCTTCTTCGGCATCCACCTTTTCGTTGAGCCCCTTTTTGTAGCCATGCCAGTAGCCCCCCACCAAACCCACCACACGGGTTCCGCCAAGCTCACGGTTGAGCTCCAGCACCAGGGCCTGCACATTGCTTTCGCAAAGGGCCCTGTAGGCCATGGAGCCTGCTGTTCCCATACCGCAGATAAGAGCCTGGCTTTCCATCACGTCCGCTACCCCCATGGGATCCCATTCCACCCTTTGAAGGGGTACCTGCCATTGGCTGTCAAAGCGGGAGAAACGGCACTGCTCCGCCTCAATCCGGGTTTTCCCCGAAAGAATCTGTTCCGGAAGAAGGCTCTCCGGCCCCTTTTCCCGCCATGAGGCGGCAACGAATTCCTCTGTGAGCATCTCGACACGGCGAAAATGCTTTCTTGCCTGCCCTGTTCCTTCAAAAGCCGCCTCCATGCCAGGAAGGGTAAAAACACCCTTAAGGATACTGCTTTCGCCGGATTCAGGCTCCTCCAGGTCAAGCCAGCTTAAAGCAGCCTCCGATGGCAGTGTACGGCAGCGCGCTTCGGTCAGGCCCGGCACATGGGCCCGGAGCCAGCCCATAAGCTCACCGGCTTTAAGCTTTGCCTTATTTGAAAGAAGGAACTCCCTATTGCGAACCGCCTTATCCACCTCAGCTTCAAAGGAAAAGGAGACGGAAAGCGTTCTGCTTTCCGCTCCGTAATGAAAATCAACTTTATTTTCCCAAAGCCCCAGCTCCTCAGGTACAGCCTCTCCCGACCGGTACATATAGCCTGTATCTCGAAAGCCTATAACATAATGAACCCTTACCCTGCCAAAGGGGCCGGGGGTGTCATTTATAAGGCGGGACAGGCAACGAGAGGCGGTTGCGTCGATAAGCTTATCCCCAGGCAGGAATTGAAGGCCGTACTTATTGGCAATTAAAAGGCCTGTGGCTCGTCCCTCTCTGTGCCCCACCCCTGCGGCATGGGACATAAAAAGCACCTCAACCCCTGCGTCCAGAAGTTGTCGTATGAAGAATTTTTTTACGCTGCCCAGGGCCAGAGGCAGTTCAAATTCGGTAAAGCCGTTATTAATCCAGTTACGGCCCGTAGAGCAAAGCTCATGGCCCAGGAAAGCCCGTGACTCAACAAGGGCAACCCGTTTTCCCGTTTCAGCCGCCTTAAGGGCCGCCACACAACCGGCAAGTCCTCCGCCCACAACAATAATATCCATTTTATCCATGCTGTTTAATTCATCCATTTAACTCACCCATTTCCATTTAACTCCCTATTACCTGAAGCCCTGCCGTACCGGACAGTTTCTGAAGGCGTTTACCATGGGCTTACTTCATTTTTTCTTCAATTTCGTTCTTTACTTCAAGCCCGGCTGTAAAGGCCTCATTGGCAGCCTCGGTGAGGGCCGTGCCTCCCGCCTTGTTCCATTGCTCCACGAAGGTGTTGAACTCCGAGATGGGCCTTGTGCCGATAATAAACTCAATCATGGCCTTTAGCTGCATATCGGTTGCCGACTGTGCGGCAGTGGTCGCCTCATTGCTTATAAGGGCTCCCACCCAGATGTAATAGTCCTCGTTCTCTTTTACCGTGCCTGGAAGAGCGTATTTTGAAACCTCATCCAGGTTCTTGGGCAGGAAGGTTCTTTGCACCGACGGAAGAGGCAGGCCAATGAGCAGCGCATTGCCCAAGGTTGCCATTTTGTCGGCTTCATCATAGCCGTTTATCTTAAGAATGCTGTTTGTTGCTTCATCCCTTTTCCATTGCTCATTTTCCACACCGTAATGGGTTAGGTAGTAAAGATCCTGATCGTAAGCCAAGCCGTCTAAAAGCTTCAGGCATTTAATAAACTTGCTCTCGTCCTTTTCCAGATGCTTGGCCAGGGTCATGCTGCCTCCCAAACGGCCCCAGTTGTAATAGCCGTATTCACCGTCAGGCCCTTTGGAGGCCGGGGCCAGAACAACCTTCGCGTCAGGATTTACGGCATTCAGGGCCTGCACCATCTCGCCGTTGTACACAAGACGGTTCCAGGTTGTTTCAATAAAGCCCACCTTGCCGTTGGCCCAGGCCTGTTTAACCTTGGCCGCGTCGTTGGTCACAAATTCAGGATCAATATAACCGGCTTTATACCAGCGGTTCAGGGTTTCCAGCGCAGGTATCATTTTAGAGGAAACCATGCCGAATTCCACCCCGCCGCTGCCGTCGTCCATCCACATGTTGGGAAAAACGCCGAAAGCGCCGAATACAAAGGAAAAGGAGGTGAGCATACCTGTCATGCCGTTGGCGGTAATAGCATAGGTATCGTTTTTTCCGTTCCTGTCAGGATCGTTTTCTGTGAGGCGTTTAAAAGCCTCCTCCACCTCTGCCAGGGTTTCAGGCACCTTGTCGATGCCCACATTGGTGAGCCAGTCCTCTCTGAACCCGTTGGTGAAAGGAATGGTATTATTGATGGTGGTGGAGGGAA
>JAFADM010000252.1 GCA_023424865.1 Bacillota bacterium
GCATCCTCCGTTTGTACCGGAGGTGTGCTTGAAACATCCGGATTACTGACCTGTGGCTGCGTTCCGCAGCCGCTCAGCAATGCCACTGTAAGCACCGATGCGATTGTCTTTTTGACTATTTTCATAAATAGTCCCCCTTTTCATATTTGAGTAATTACTATAAATGCTTTTAACATTTTAATAGTCCCATAAGTAAAGACAGCCCCTGTCTACCCCTTTACCGAACCAATCATAACACCTTTTACAAAGTATTTTTGCAAAAAGGGATAGAGTAAAAGAATAGGCAGTGTAGAAACGACGATGACGGCATACTTTATGGTTTCGGCTATCATGGCCTTGTCTTCCATGTCCGTATTCATCATCATGGCATCCATGCTGTTGCTGGTGAGAATTTCCCTTAAGAAAAGCTGCAGCGGGTATTTTGTTCTGTCCCTCAGGTAAATGGCCGCGCTGAACCATGAATTCCAGTGGCCTACGCCGTAATACAGGACCAATACCGCAATGGTAGGCAGGGTCAGCGGAAAAATGATTCGGAATAATATTTGCAGGTGGGTTGCCCCGTCAAGCTTTGCCGACTCCTCCAGACTGTCCGGAACAGCCTTAATGGCAGTTCTTAGGATAATCATATTGGTTGTGCTGATTGCTCCGGGAATGATAAGTGAAAAAATGCTGTCATACAGGCCTAATTGTCTGATGTTTAGAAAGGTGGGAATTAAGCCGCCTCCGAAATACATGGTAAAAACAATCATCAGCGTGATAGCACGGCCCAGAGCCAGGTTTTTTCTTGAAAGGCCGTAAGCTGCCAGAAGGGTCATTAAAATGTTAAGACCCGTGCCCACCACCACGATGAAGATAGTATTTTTATACCCTACAAGAATATTGGGATTTTCAATAACGGCTTTATAGGAATCCAGATTAAACCCAAGAGGCAAAAGCAGAATATCCTGATAGGCCATAAGCTCAAAGGGCTTGCTGAGGGAAGCCACCACCACATACCATAGCGGATAAATCATAATAACCATTAAAAACAGCATAAAAAGAATATTGAAAAAATTAAATACATTCTCTCCCCGACTTCGCTTCATACCGTTGCCTCCTACCACAAGCTTGTTTCGCTGACACGCGAGCTTATTTTGTTTACTAAAAACACCAGACCAAAGTTGACGATTGAATTGAATAATCCAACCGCTGTGCTATAGCTGAAGTTTCCCTCCAAAATACCCTTACGGTAGACAAAGGTTGAAATAACATCGGCTGTTTCATAGGTTGTCGGATTATACAGCAGCAATATTTTTTCGGATCCCACGCTGAGTATGGTTCCGGTACGCATAATAAACATGATGATAATTGTGGGAACAATCGCGGGAATGGTGATATGTATGGTTTGCTTCCACCTTCCCGCCCCGTCTATACGGGCCGCTTCATAAAGCTCCTGATCCACACCGGTGAGGGCTGCCAGATAAATAATGCTTCCCCAGCCAACAGACTCCCATATGCCTGAAATAACGTACAGAGGGACAAACAGGCTTGGGTTTTGAAGCATGTTCTGGGTTTCGAATCCAAGATAGGAAATTAATATGTTTATGATGCCACCATCTTTTACAAAGTCTTTAAGCATGCCGCAGATAACAACCATGGATATAAAATGGGGCAAATAAACCGTTATCTGTGTTACTCTGGAAAACAGCTTGCTTCGAAGCTCGTTGAGCATAAGGGCAAGTAAAATGGGGGCCGGAAAACCAAACAAAATACTGGTCAGGCTAATAGATAGAGTATTGGTTAAAAGCCGCTGAAAATAATAGCTTTTGAAAAAGCTAATGAAATGCTTGAAGCCCACCCAGTTTCCGCCGATAATGGAATCACCCGGACTGTAATTTTGAAATGCAATGAGTACGCCGTACATTGGTTTATAACAAAACAGAAGATAATAAAGTACAACCGGAAAAAGAATAAAGTAGATCTCTTTATTTTTCTTCCAGTCTGTACGGAGCCAGTTTCCCATGTTGCTCGTCCCCCTAATCGCTTTCTTCCCGGCAAAGCAAACTCTCATTACCGGAACTTTGTATACTGTATTCTGTATTCCGGCAGACAGCGGAATTACATGAACCCAATGGTAGCAAAAACCAAGCCCAAGGTAAACGGATATCTTACTTTTTGACGGGACATTAATTAGTGCTCCCAGAACCATTGTACCAGGCCGATTCCAGACTTCAGGGACATCTTGTTTTTCATTGGGACACTTTTTTAAACAACACTTTATTGGCTTGTATCCCTTGTATAAATCCACTATAATCATAGAATGAATTATGGGTTTTACTGTTCGATTTACTATTTCAGGAATAGCTTCTCAAGAAGGGATTCATGCCGATGTTTGAAAAACTGAAGAGCAAAAGTATTTTACTGTCATGGCGGTTTTCTTATATTTTGTTTATTCTAATCTCGGTTTTAATTATAGCCGCCTTATATCTGGGAACAGTAAAAACCATAAAGAAAGAAATTACTATCTCCAATGATTTGCTTTTGAACAATATGCAAAGTCAGGTGGACTCCATGATCCGAAGCTCCAAGCTTCTAAGCGATGAGATAGGATTAAATAAAGCCATTAACCGGCTTCAATACATGGCGGGGAATTATGACACCATAGATACCTACTCCATGTATGAGGCCTTTACAACACTTAAGAATTATTATCTGGTAAATCCTGCTATAAAAAGTATTTATATTTATTACAAAAAGAACGATATCATCTTATCCAACAGCAGCATTAACAGTATTGAAAACTTCTACTCCATTTATTTTGGTGATTCCAATATTCCCTATGAGGACTGGGAAAAGATCTTTGTACAAAAATATGAGACGGCGGAATTCATGCTGGTTCCTTCAAATCACGATTATATTTTTCATCTTACCTCCTACCCGTTCATGTCAATCAATGACAATTACATGACTGTCATTCTTGAGCTTAACAAGGACAAGTTCTTTATTAAGATGGACGAATCCGCAAAGCTTAACAGCAGCAGCTTTTTTATGCTGAGCAGCAAAAACGAGGTGCTTCCCTTATCGCAAAACAATAACAGCCTGCTCAACGCCATTGACTATAACGCTTTGTCGTGGAAGCCGGATTTTACCGTTCGCAGAATCGATAATACGAATATTGTTTTCTCCTATATTCCGTCAAAGGAAGCAACCTGGAAGTATGTGGTGGCCATGCCGGAAAAAATATTCTGGCAGCACTCCATTGATTTGCTGAAATTTACCGCCCTTGGGATACTGGCAGCAATTATTATCGGCAGTATCGCCATGCACATCAGTGTAAGGTACAATTACAACCCTGTTCATGAGCTTCTGGCAAGCCTTGAAGAAAAATACGGCTACCGCTTTAATAAGAATTTAAATGAATACAGCTTTATAAAGCGCTCCTTTGATCACGTGGCCGACGAGCAGCACAAAAGCAAAATGCTTTTGGAAAATCAAAATAAGGCCTTAAACTCAGCCATTCTCGCCCGGCTCATAAAAGGAAACACAACTCATTTTACCAATATGAAGGATGTGCTGTACCGATCAAAGCTGGATATTGATTTTGAGAATTTTGTTGTGATCCTTTTTTATATCGAAGGTTTTGAAAGCTTTGACACAAACCTGTCCTCGGAGAAAAACCTGAATATCCTGGAGGAGTATTCCCTCTCCCAGTTTATTGTCATGAATATTGCCGATGAGCTGATTTCAGCAAAGGCAAAGTTTATTTCAACGGAAGTGGACAACTTTATTGTTTACATAGTCAATAGTGAGCCTGACACTGCCGGAGAACCCCCTGAAAGTTTGATTGCTGTAACTGAGGAGATAAAGAATTACATTGATGAGCATTGTGACTTTGAAATTATGACCTCGGTAAGCAAGCCCTATCATGATTTATCTACCTTGTCGGACTGCTTTTATGAAGCTTTGGAAATCATTGAATATAAGCGGATTCTGGATAGTGACAGCAATACCGTTTATCAGGATTTGAACAGCGGGGCTGCCAGTACGGAATTTTATTTTCCTCCCCAAAAGGAATACCTTTTGATGCAAGGGGTTAAGAATGACGACTTTGAGAATGTGAAGCTGATTATTGAGGATCTCTTCAAACAAAACATTGTAACCGGCAAGCCCATTTTGGAGCTTTATTATTGTGTTATGCTGTCCATATTAAGTACGCTTATAAAGACCATTTCGACTATGAAGAGCATTAACGCTCTGGATATTTTAGGGCATCTGGAAATTATCAAAAGAATGAAGCGCTGCAATACCTCTTCAAACATAAAGGCTGAAACCCTCTCCATCGCCGAATACATTATGAACGCCATTAAGGAGCTGGACAGTGCGGCAAGCTGTAAGCGAAACGGCAGGCTCACTGAGGAAATTGCGGCCTTTGTGGAGGAGCACTATCACCAGTCGGAGCTATCCGTTACCTATATCGCCGAAGCCTTCAATCAGAATGCGGTGCAAATGTCGAAAATATTCCGAAACACCACTTCGGAAGCTCTTCCCGACTATATAAACAAATACCGGATTGAGCATGCCAAGGCTATTATGAAAAAAGGGTACAGCAATCTGGAGGAGCTGGCACATCAGGTTGGCTTCTGCAACACCAAAACCTTGACAAGGGCCTTTAAAAAATATGTAGGAACATCCCCGGGATGCTATAAAAGTACTATTGATTAACTTAAGTTCACTTTCTTACGGCCTATATGAAAAACCACCCGTTTTTTCATACAGGCTTGAAATTCATATGCGTTCCCCTGAAGATTTCCATAGTTCACGTTGACAATAAGAAGGAAAATAGGGCATAATTAAATAAATAAAGGAATTTGGCAGTGACGAGAAGAGTAAGTCAAAGCTTCTGCCCCAGAGAGAAAGCATCGGGATTCCCGGCTGAAATTGCTTTTTGCGGAAATTGACCCAAAACCACCTCCGAGCCGAAACGGTGATAACGTTAGAATCATACTTTGAGTGATCCGGCAGGATGCTTTGTTTTAATATAACGAAGCCTTTGTGCCGAATTAATGAGGGTGGAACCACGGGAGAATGCCTCTCGTCCCTTTTGGGACGGGAGGTTTTTTGTTACCTGTTTTCAGCCCCTAAAGAATTGAGGAGGTAATACCATGATTGACATCACATTAAAGGACGGCAGCGTAAAAAGCTTTGAGGACGGCGTTTCTGTCAAAGCCGTTGCCGAAAGTATCAGCCAGGGGCTGGCCCGGGTTGCCCTGGCAGGCCTTGTGGACGACAAGGTTCGTGATTTATCCTGGCCCCTTGATAAAAGCAGCCGTTTAAGCCTTCTTACCTTTGAAGACGAAGGCGGGCGCCATGCCTTCAGGCATACCGCCTCCCACGTGCTTGCCCAGGCAGTAAAACGGCTTTACCCCCATATCAAGCTTGCCATAGGACCTGCTATTGACACAGGCTATTATTATGATTTTGATACGGATAAACCCTTTTCACTGGAAGAGCTAAACGCTATCGAAAAGGAAATGGAGAAAATCGTAAAAGAGGATTTTCCCATTGAGCGTTTTGAGCTTCCCAGGGATGAAGCCATCCGTTATATGGAGGAAAAGGGTGAACCCTATAAGGCGGAGCTTATTCGGGATCTGCCTGAAGGCGAAACCATTTCCTTTTACAAACAGGGTGAATTTACGGACCTCTGCGCAGGCCCTCATGTTCCCTCTACCGGAAAAATAA
>JAFADM010000486.1 GCA_023424865.1 Bacillota bacterium
GTGCTGCTTAAATCCGTTCTGGCGATACGCTGGATTTCAATTTCATACTCCTCAACCTTTTGGCCCTGAATGCAGGTAAGAATACTGGCCTTTCCCACATGCACCATGCTATGTGACCCTATTTCAAGGGTTCTGCCCCATCGCTCTCCCAGAGCGTCAGGCAAAAGCACGCCAAATACCCCGAAGTCACTGTTGACCTCAATGTCGCCTATGATATCGGGTTTATCCAGAAACTCTCCTTCCAGCTCTCCCGGAGTTCCCTTCTGGCCCATTTTAATGCCACGGATATTGGATTTCAGCAGTTGTCCGGATCCCACCTGAAGCAGCGAACCGGTGTCGATATCATTGATACCATGACCTAAAGCGCCATAGACACTGTTTTTAGGATCAATAAAGGTTAGTGTTCCAATTCCCGCCGAGCTGTCTCTTACCCATATTCCCAGCCGGTATTGATTGTCTTCACCGGATTTTATAGGGGTCAGATCGGTTTCACGGGTCATTTCATTGCGCTTATAGGTAATTTTTACAGGCTTTCCGTCGGATTTTTGAACCGCATCGGTGAGATCCCTGATGCTGGTCAGAGTTTCACTTCCTGCCTTTAAAAGAATATCCCCAGCCAGAATGCCTGCCGATTCTGCGGGAGAAACCCTGGTACCGTCGTCCTTAACCACTCCCGACACATGAATAACCACTACGCCATTGGTCTTCAGCTTGATCCCGATGGGGCTTCCGCAGGCAATAACCTGCTGGCTCACAATGGAACGCACCTTAACTGTTTTAACCGGTATAAAGCCCAACAGCTTCAGCTTCAGCTCCGCAAAGCCCTGATCCCTGGCTGACAGGGCATAGGGCATTTCAAAAGCCTCCGTTCCATTTTCCAGATCATCCATTTCAAGCAGATCGCTCTGGGTGTAGGCCTGAAGCATCAAAGGCGAGCGCAGGGACAGCTTATAATCCTGGCCTGCCAGCAGGGTCATATCCCCGGGCAGCACCAAAAGAGTCACCGTATAGGCGACCGTAGTCATAAGAAAAATAATAAATAAAATAAATGCCCATTTCTTGTTCTTGAACTGCAAAAAAATCACGCTCCAGATACAAACTCACCACTATAAGTTAACCTGTGGGCGTGGCTTCTATGCTTCTTCGGAAATCCTTATTTTCCCGTCCAGTTGATACTTTCAAAGGTTTTTTCAAAACAGGGATTTTTCAAAAAGTCGTCCGAATACGCGTCGGAGCACATCATGGGATGCCGGGATTCATAAAAGGAACCTGTTCCTATCTTTTCCTTGTAAGATCTTGCCTGCTTGCCCCACAAAAACCATATAAGGTCCTGTCTTTTATAGGAGATATAGCTTATCAGCGCATCTGAAAAAGGCTTCCAGATTTCGCTATGGCTTCCCGGTTTTTGAGGGACGCAGGTAAGCGCCGTATTTAAAAGCAACACTCCCTGTTTTTCCCAGCTAACAAACAGTTCACCAGGGGGGAGAAGGGAGAATTTCCCATTTTCCATCTGATTTATGACCTCTTTAAAGGAGGGTACTTTCTCATTCTCCCTCATTCCACTCCGGCTTATGTAAATAAGTCTTAGAATGTTTTTCAGGGAAATCTGACGAAAAGGACTTGACCAGCTGTCAAGTCCTCCCACCTCAAAGGCCCGTCCAGTGGCAACGCCCCTTTCAGGATAAGGATCCTGCCCCAGTATGACCACGCGAAGAGCATGAAGATTCATTTCCGTAAAGCGAAAAACCTTCTCAGATACAGGATTAATTTCATCCCGGCCAATTTGGTTTTCAATGTCACGAATACGATGACGCATTGTTGAGTCAAAAAAATCGTCCCAGGACGGATGAATCACTTCCGGCAACAAGCTCATAAGCTCCTCTTCAATTCCTCAATCCTGTCACGGAGGGATGCGGCACGCTCAAATTCCAGTTCCCTGGCAGCCTGCTTCATTTCCTTTGACAGGCTTTCAATGAGGGCCACAGCCGTTTCACGATCCACAGGCTCCTCAGCAGAGAGACGCCCCCGGCTCTTTTTATAGCTGTCCCCTTCCTCTGCCACCTTGGTGGCTTCAATGACATTGTGGACGGATTTTTGTATACTACGGGGTGTAATGCCATGTCTTTGGTTGTACTCCTCCTGAATCCCCCGTCTTCGGTTGGTCTCGTCAATGGCGCTTCTCATGGCAGAGGTTATGGAATCGGCATACATAATAACCCGGCCCTCCACATTACGTGCGGCACGGCCAATGGTTTGTATCAAAGAGGTTTCGGAACGCAGGAAGCCTTGCTTGTCCGCGTCCAGAATGGCCACAAGCGCCACCTCCGGTATATCCAGCCCTTCTCTTAAAAGGTTTATGCCTATGAGAACATCAAACTTGCCCATACGCAGATCCCTGATGATTTCCATTCGCTCAAGGGTATCGATATCCGAATGAAGGTATTTAACCCGAACCCCCATGTCCTCCATGTACTTGGTCAAATCCTCAGCCATTTTCTTGGTTAGGGTGGTCACAAGGGTTCTGAAGCCCTTGCCTGTATTTTCATTCACCTCATGAATCAGATCGTCAATCTGGCCTTTTACAGGCTTAAGTATAATCGGAGGATCAATGAGGCCGGTAGGCCTTATAATCTGCTCCACAATTGCGTTGGAAAGATTTCGCTCATAGGCGGCCGGCGTAGCGCTGACATAAATGGTCTGATTAATGCGCTGAGAAAACTCTTCAAAGGTAAGGGGCCGGTTTCCGAAGGCGGAAGGCAGACGAAAGCCATAATCCACAAGGGATTCCTTTCGTGAGCGATCCCCATGGTACATGGCTCCGATTTGAGGAACCGACACATGGGATTCATCAATAACCAGGAGAAAGTCCTTTGGGAAATAATCAATAAGTGTAAAAGGTGCGCTTCCCTGAGCTCTTCCGCTAATGTGCTGAGAATAGTTTTCAATGCCCTGGCAAAAGCCGATTTCATTCATCATTTCAATATCATAGCGGGTGCGCTGCTCCAGGCGCTGGGCTTCAAGAAGCTTTCCTTCCTCCTTGAACTTGGCTAGCTGATCCTCCAGCTCCTTCTCAATGGATTGGATAGCCCGCTCCATTTTTTCCCTTTTGGTAGCATAGTGGGATGCAGGGAATATTGCGATATGGGAACGGTATCCGGTAATTTCTCCCGTAAGTACATCAATTTCCGAGATTCTGTCGATTTCGTCCCCGAAAAATTCCACACGAAGTGCCGTATTGGTGGACGAAGGCGGAAAAATATCCAGCACATCCCCCTGAACCCGGAATGTACCGCGTTTAAAATCAAACTGGCTTCGGTTGTATTGAATATCCACAAGCTTTCTTATAACCTCGTCCCTGTCCTTTATCATGCCGGGACGAAGGGACAGCATGAGATCCGTGTAATCCTCCGGATCACCCAGACCGTAAATACAGGACACGCTGGCCACAATGATAACGTCCCTTCGTTCAAAAAGAGCTGCCGTGGCCGAGTGGCGCAGTTTATCTATTTCGTCGTTAATGGAGGAATCCTTTTCAATATAAGTGTCGGAGGACGGTATATAAGCCTCCGGCTGATAATAATCGTAATAGCTTACAAAGTACTCTACCGCATTGTCGGGGAAGAACTCGGTAAACTCGTTGCAGAGCTGGGCTGCCAGGGTTTTATTATGTGCAATAACCAGGGTGGGCTTTTGAACCTTTTCAATAACATTGGCAATGGTATAGGTTTTTCCCGAGCCTGTTACACCCAGCAGTGTCTGGTGCTTGCTTCCGGAAGTGATAAGGGATGCAAGAGCATCGATGGCCTGGGGCTGATCCCCGGTGGGCCTGTAATCGGATCTTATTTTAAATTCAGGCATGGAACGCCTTTCCTTTCTTTTCGACTAAATGACAAAAGGCCATACACACATCCCGCATGTATAGCCCGGCAGTTGTTTTCATTTTAAGGAATCAGCCCTTGAGCAGCAGCACCAGAACCACGGACACAATAATAAACAGAATTGCAATCCAACCGGTGTATTTGCTTAACTGCGCTTCATAAGCACGGCCCTTGTTCTTTCCGAAGAAGGTTTCCGCACCACCTGCAATAGCGCCGCTGATACCTGCCGAGCGACCGGCCTGAAGAAGAACAATAACAATAATCGACAAACAGACCAGTATATAAAGAATATTTACAATAATAGTAACGACATCCATACCTAAACCTCCGCATATTTTTACAGCGTCTATTATTTTAGCATAGCGCCGCTTTTATGGCAAGTCCCAAATAGGGAACTCAAAGAATCCGTACAAGAAAAACGCTACACCTGAGAATAGGGCTTGAAGTCGATTTCGAGGAAGCGTGATACCTCTTTAAGCCATCTTTCAGCTACAAAGCTCTGATGGACGGGATGATTGTTATAGGTTTCATAATCCGCCTGACTGTCGAACACCATGGAAAAGCCGAAGTCATAGTCATTTTTAGGACTAACCTGGCGCAGTACCTCAAACTCCCTCACAACGGGTATAGAGGTTAGAAGGGCCTTTCCGTCAGCCAAAAATTTTTCGGTTTCAGGGGACTGGGCTCCATAAACTAAATTAAAGATAACCATATGCTTGATCTGTTCAGCCATAGTACTTTTTCCTTTCCGACTATCAGGTAATGCTACCGCTTCCCTGACGGCACAATCGCTCTCTCAGGCAAGGTCCCGCTTATTCTTCTTCATTTCATTATAAGGGGTTTTACCGACAAAGACAATCCCGGCTCCTTTAATAGCTATTCTTATACTATTTCATTACTACTCGCCGACTGAAAACAGATAACCGGTACTATACCTGTCGCAACCATCAAGAAATACTTCCGCAGTCCAATATTTATCCGGGTATGGAATATTAACGCCATCGCCCAGAATAATATTCCGCGTGACATCGTACATCCCATCGCTGTCGTAGCCCTCCCGTGAATGCATGGCTTCCATGTCGCCGGAGAACGTTGCCAATGCAAAGCGTGAATAGTAAGGCGGGCCTGCCTCAGGAACGTGGTGGGGCACAAAGTCAAATGCAAGAAAGCCATCCGGAACAGGAGTGTCCGCTTTCATGAACCGACCCCAAACACCATGCCACGGGCCAACATCCACACCTAGCCCGTAATGGTGCATAAATAAAACATCATAGTCAAAGTCCGATTTATACTCATTCATGGTGTCCAGAATGCGGAAAAGCTTCTTGCGAACCTCAACTCAACGCTACTTAGCTGTAGTTATTTTAACATAGAGAGGAAAAAATCAGCATCCCCTTCGTTAATGTACCAGGAATTAACCTTTTCATTTTACTATCTTAAGGATAAACTTTTTCTTGACCCTGACGCGACGTTAGGGTTTATGCTGTTTCATGAGGAGGTTTGACTATGGCATTCACCGTTAACAAGATTGCGCAGCTTGCAGGTGTAACCATTCGCACGCTGAGGTATTACGACAAAATTGGCCTTTTAGTGCCCTCTGGACGCTCGGAGGCAGGCTACAGGCTCTATTCCAGAGAAGATATTCTCAGTTTGCAGCAAATTCTCTTTTACCGTGAGCTGGACTTTCCTCTCTCCGAAATAGGAAAGCTCCTTAAGAACCCCGCCTATGACAGAGAAGCCGCGCTAAAAATGCAGTACATTTCCCTCGAGGGTAAGGCAAGGCATTATCACAGGCTGGCAGAGCTCGCAAGGAATACATTAAACAGTTTGGAAGGAGAATGGATTATGAAGGATCAGGAGCTGCTTGACGGATTCAGTTATGACGCTATGATGGCTCATCAGAAGCAATATGAGAAAGAAGTGGAAAACCGATGGGGCAATACGGAGGCCTATAAACAGTCCCGGGAAAGGACGGCAGCCATGTCAAAGGCAGACTGGGAGCATTTAGGAAGGCAGCAGGAGGAAGGCCTGGAGAAGCTTGTTGCTCTTTACAAGGAGGGTGCCGCCTTCCAGGATCCACGGGTGCAGGCATTGGTGAAGGAAGCCCATGAGCTCATCGATACCCGATTTTACACCTGCAGCACCGAGATGTTTGCTAATTTGGGTGAAATGTATGTTACGGATTCCCGGTTCACAGCTTACTACGATAAACATGCAGAAGGCCTGGCTGCCTTTTACAATGAAGCCATTCAATACTATTGCCGGAAGTAAAAGAAAGTGACCGGATGTCAACAGCAGAAGCCGTCGTTTCAAACGCCGGCTTTCCTGCATTTCCGATTTATTCCTGCCCCCTATCCGTCAGTACTCTAGGGTTGGGGCTGATAAAAGGTAAGATCTGTAAGTACGGTCTGTGTTTGAACCCAGCCTCCCGAACCCTCTTCTTTTCCTCTGTATGAATAGGTTCGATTAACCTCTGCCAGAGGATTGGGAAGAGCCACAACCACATATTCGGTGGTCACCAGCTCTAAAAGTCCGTCGCCATCCGTGTCCCGCGCTTCAAGGGAACTGAAGAAATTTTGAAAGCAGGCATTACCGTACCGGGCATAGTCGGCAAGCTCATCCTCGTTAAGAGCGGACGTTACCGATACTCCGCCCGAAGACAATTTAACGATCTTATTCTCACTGTCAACAAGAATGTCCAGGGCTCCTTCTTTGGAGCCACCCTCAATTACAGAGCTTAAATCCACAGGATTAAAGCCTTCTTCACTATAAGAAAACATTTCATAGCCCACTCCACCAAGAGGCATACTCATGTAGTCCAGGGCAGCCAGAAGGGTAAGCCTTCCTTCCTCAATAAAAGGTCCTGCCATCAGCACGTAACCAAAGCCGTAAGGATTTTCCCGAAAAATCTCTGTAGAATGCAGGATTTCGCCGCTTGTTTCATCCACTTCTCTGAGAAAGCCTGTTTCATCTTCCAGGGCAAGCTGGAAGAGCCGTTTTATTCCCGACCCGTCCAAATCAATGATAAGCTGAGCCTTAGGCCCTTCCTCTGAGCCGCTCACTACGGCTTCCGAATAATAGAGTCCGTTTTCACTGGGCGGACTGCTTTCAGGAGTAAAAGCAGGACTGGCTGATGGAGAGTTTTCCTGGATGCCTGGGGACGCTGTCGTGGAGACAGGGGAAGGCACTCCCCCCACATTCTGAGGCCCGCAGGCCACCATGAGGCCCCCGGCTGCCATGAAAGCAGCCATGAGTATTAGTGCGGGTAAACCCTTTTTCCGAGTTTTATTCTGTGCAAGGGCTTCCAGCCTGGTCTTCATGGCCTTGCCTCCTCCGCTGAAAGCAGCGGCCAGGCCTTTGCGCCTTTCCATATCCGCTTTCAGAAGATCGACTAGAGTCTGCCCATAGCGTATTCTGTAATCACCGTCCCTGTTTTTCAGGACCTCTTCATCACAGGCCAGTTCCATATCCTCTTCCACTGTACGGGCCATTAAATGAACAAGTGGATTAAACCAGTGGAGGAGCCGCGCTCCAAGCAGTAAAAGCTTAATGGCAATATCCTTTTGCTTCAGATGAACAAGCTCATGTCTCAAAATAAAGGCCAGCTGCTCCCGCTTGTAATTCTCCCTCGGAAGAACCAACACAGATCTCCTCAGTCCAGCTGCCATAGGACTTGGTGCCTGATCCCAGAGAACGACCTTTAGCGGACCTTCCCAGCCTATGTCAGTCTTGGCCTCTTCCAATGCATTCAATACGACAGCGTTTTCCACTTCTTTTCCCTGAATTCGGATACGCCTTCGAATAGCTCCAGCCAGAGCAGCCTGATAAAACAGGCCTATCATTACGCCTCCCGCCCACATCAGAGCGACAAGCTTAAGCGGTGTTGCAAAGAATCCGGCAAACCCTTCCTCATACTGTTCAGGCAGCAGAAATAACGGAATTACAACAGGACCTTGAGGGTTTAACCCGCCAGCTTCATCCCTGCTGCTTCCGTTTAAAAGGGAAGCTCCGGGAATCAAAGACTCCGGTTTTCCGTTTCCTCCTAAACCGTTATTATTTGCGGCCGCCCCGGAGGTGTCCCCCTTTTTTTCCGTCTCAGCGCTTTGTCCATAAACAAGTTTAATCAATGGCTCTAAAGTAAGCCGGGGCGCAGCGGAAAGAGAGAAATTAAACGGCAGCACCAGACGCAAAACAAGAAGAAGCCAGACCGTTCGCCGCCAACTCGCCTGGTATCTTTTCACAATGAGGGTACGAAACAGTATAAGAATGATATAGAAAAAGGATACCAGCAAGGTGACTTCCAAAAGGGACAAAAACCATGTTTCAAGCATTCCTGCCGTCCTCCTTCTTTTCACGGATAAATTGTTCCAGTTCCTCCAGCTCTTCCGATGTAATACGACTGGAATCATACAGAGATGCAACGAATTGTTTCAGGCTTCCTCCTCCAAACCGGCTGTAAAAGCGATCCAGAAAAGTGCGGGATTCTCCCGCAAGATAGGTCTTTTCATCCACAAGAGGCTCATAATATCTTGATTTTCCATCCTTGAAGCTTTTAAGAAAGCCCCGTGCAATAAGACGATTTAAAAGGGTTTGAAGCGCAGAGATATTCCAGGGCCTGTTTTGATCCAGCCGGACCTTAATATCGGACGTTGATACAGGTACCTCTCCCCGCCATATTTCCAGCATTACCTCCAGCTCCGCATCCGGAAGCTTCATTTCTGTTTTTTTCACCGGTATTCCCCTTTCTCGCTCTCCGAGATCTATCCCATAAAAAATTAAGGCTTTATTTAACGCAACTCTTACAATTGTATGCCATATAGATATCATACAATTGTAAGAGTTTAAAATCAAGATACAATAAGCCTATTTTCTTTATTTTTACAGTCTTCTTTCAGCATTCTCCAAGGACTCGGCTGTAAAGCGCATTAGCAGGCTTTCAGGCTTAAAGCCAAGGCGTTCCCATGCAAGACTTCCTTTAAGGCTTTTCCCCATAACCTCCACATCCAGGCTGTCCTGTCCGTAATAATCCATAAGCGCCCGCATGGCTTTTATACCGCAACCCTTTTTGCGGGAATCGTCACAGACGTAAAAATGGCGAAGGCAGACAGGCCTTACATTTTTACGAATGAGGCCGTAACCAACAACCGAGGTTCCTTCAATAAAGAAAACAGCCTCATAGTCCCCAGCCAAATAAGCGGCCATTCTTTTTTTCAACTGCTCCGTCGTTGTGGTACGCTTCCGACCTTCGTCCTCGATTAGTTTCCGGTTTAAAGCTGCAAGCCTTCCACAATCGTCGGGAGTACATTTTTTGATATACAAG
>JAFADM010000259.1 GCA_023424865.1 Bacillota bacterium
GTAACACTGGAAATCCTAACGGAAATATATGGATGGATTTAAGAGGTGCTGTGTCACCGGCAAAGGACTTTGTCCAGGGAGTTGGAGCAGGCTTTCTGGAAAGTGTCACTATGGGGACCTCCAGTAAAGCAGAGCCTTATTATAACCGGGATAATGAAAACATTTATCTTGCTGGTAAATTAGTTGGCGATGTAGTAACGGGTTTAACCTCATACGGGGGAGCCTCTGCAATGGGGACACTAGCATTTGTAACTGCCCCAACTGGTGTAGGCGCAGTTGCAGGTGCTGGTGCGGCAGTTTACTTAACCGGTGTCTCCGCAAATGCAATGGCACAAGAGGGAATGACCTTAGCTGCTATTACAAATGGGAACTCGGGTGGTAAAAGTGAGGGGGAGAGTAAACCTGTTTATAAACCAAGTCCTAAACACGATCCTAAGTCAGGATGGGGAAGTCCAAATCCAATTCCAGATGAAAAAGTAGGGCAAGAGTTATTAGATAATGCCTATACATCTTCTAAGAATAAATAGAAATATAATATTTATGAGGATAAACTTATAAAGTTTCAGCCAGACGGAGATGGTTGGCATCCTTATGAAGTTACAAATCCAGCCAAAGAAGTTCCAGCAGATGTATAAAGGAAGATGCTTGATGATGGATTAATTACAAAGGTACAATATAAAAAATTTATAACAAATAAATAAGGGTGATTAATTATGAAATATTTTGGTATTAAAGAGGTCTTCGCAGTTGCATACGAATTAAAAGAAAGCCCATTCAATGACTCTGAAAGGAATGAGCCTACATGGGGAGTCTTTCAGATGTGGGTTAATAACAAATCAGTATGTACTTTTTTAATGGATGATAAAATACGTGAATATGAATGGGATTTAATTTTTATTGTAGAGTGGCTTTGCAAAAATAAAAATAACATACTTAATGAAACACAATTTCCATTATCTAGTGAAGGAAAAAATGCAATAGAGTTGTACAATAATAGTGGAGATTTTGATTCAGATGATGATGAAGAATTTGATTCATGGTTTGAAAAAAGACAAGACTGGTATTTTAAACATTCATGGTTTTCTAACAATGGAGGTTCATATCTAGCAGATGTAATTTTTAGACGGGTTGAGGATACTATTGAAATAGCATGGGACAACACAGGATTACATAGCCAAGTAAAGTATAACAATCCTAAAGGAGTATATTATATACCATTTGAATTGTTTCAAGATGTAGTTGATAGTTTTATCGAAGATTTCATGTTACGAGTATCTGCGAACGAAGAGGGAAAGATATTAATAGAAGGGCTGGAGTATAAGTAGTACGAGTAGTTCAGGCGTGAGCCGTACCCGGACCGAACATACCTATGATGCGTTTAACCAGCTTATTACCTCCACCACTGCCAACGGAGTTCAAACCAATACCTACGACGGGCAAGGTCTGCGCGTGGCCGCGTCCGTACCCGGCGAAGGTGTAATCCGTTATGTTTACGAGTATGACAAGGTTATCCTTGAAACCGACGGAAAAGGCCCAGTTGAATTATACGATAACACATCCTATTCCTTATAAAAAGAAATGTATGCTATAATCCGTTATTATAGCGCCAAAAGCATTTTTGATAGAAATTCAAAAGAAACCACAGGTTTCTTTAAGGAGGCAATATGTTTAAAGGAAACCTTTTAGAAACCTATAAATACATAATCAATAATAAATCTATTAGAATTCAAATATTTCAATTCAATGAGGATGATAACGGTATTAGCCCAAGATTTTGCGCACTAGCGAACTACAAGAATATCCTGTGCGAAGGAAATTCGATTGAATATATAAAAAGAAAATGTGAGAATGAAATAAATATACGATTTGCCATAGAGTCCGGTAAAATTAAAATAATAAATAGTAAAAAAACAGAAGAGATAGCAAGAAGAGCGTTCAAACAATTTTTATCAAAATACACTATACTCCCTGGGTTGGAAAAAAGGTTAGGATTTGGGTTGACACAAGAAGGAAAAGATTGGCTGTTTTCGATTTATTTATATTCCGAAATAAAAAGTATGGAGTTGAATGAAACTTTTATAGACTCATTGCCAGATGTTTTAGCAATAATTAAAGTAGACGGTGAGACACAAGAAACCACTGTTATTGAAAACAATGAAATTATGCATAAAGTCTTCAGTGTTAACGATAAATAATCAATAAACAGTAAAAAATAATTTGAACAATTAAATCAATAAATTCAATATAAATTATTCTTTCATCGGAATTGTGTAGCGTATAATTCTTATTTATTCTTTACTCAGCTTAAAGTAGAATAACGTATAGTTTTATATTTAATTAAAGTATCTTTTAAGTAAAATGAGCTCTGCTATAAAGCCTCCAATAGTGCTGTCTCATGTAGTCCAATATAGGAAGAATATTACTGGAGATGGTGCCGGTATATGAAAGCAAAGTATGTTTTTCACACTGTCGGGCCTGTATGGAACGGTGAAAAAAATGTCCGCTCTTGCAGCAAAAATTGCAGTAAATACGGTTGTTTTACTTTTAGCCCAACATCCCACTATTGAGAAAGTTGTATTTGTTTGCTACGATGGTATTAATTATCTTGAATATAAAAAAGTTATGAATGAGCTTTAATTCAGATAACTTCAAAAAACTTTTAAATTCTCAGGAGAATTGATGAAGAATAAAGCGCAGTTAATTATGAATGCCATTGTAATCGTCAGTTTAATCCTGACGGTTTTCTGTTCTTTATTATATCGAAGCTTCCATAATGAAATCTTTTTTTCTTTGGCGCTAACCTTCGGAACGGTTTTTTACCAATTCATGATGCGGCTTCTTGTTGGCTTAGCCGTAAATAAGCTGTTTAAAAAACCTCTTGATTACAATCATTTCTGGTTTGAAGAAAAGCCTTTTGAGAAAAAGATCTACAAATTGTTAAAAGTTAAAAAGTGGAAGATGATAATACCCACTTACCGGCCTGAAAGCTTCAATATAAAGGTCAACAGCATGCAAGCCATTGTACAAAACATGTGTATTGCCGAATTAGGTCATGAAATAATGATGGCCGCCAGCTATCTATCACTGTTTTTCAGCCTTCTGACAAACAATTGGAAAATCTATATCTGGATTTTTATAGGAATGTCTTCCATCGCCGCATGCTTCGATTTTCTACTTGTCATTCAGCAGCGCTTTAATCGCCCGCGCATTCTTGCTTTCATGAAACGGACGGAGAATAAAAGTCTCTGAGAATAGTGCATTAACGCAATAAATATTATGATTTTACTTATTACTTATTACTTATTACTTATTACTTATTGCTTATTAATGGTGTATACATCCAGTCTGCATTAGGCAAGCAGCTTAGTAGAAATTCTTAACTTGACGGCTAATGTTCATTAGCTTATAATTGAGCTAATGAACATTAGCCTTGATGAATGACCTTATAGAATACTCTGGATAATACAGTAGGAAGCTGTGACACAAAGAAACTACAGCAAGCCACAGCAAAAAAGATACAACTGAAAATACACCACATACACAACCCCCAAAGCCCCCACTAAAAAGTATCAGGAGTAAAAATGGAAGAAACAACAACCAAACAACGTATTTTAAAAGAAGCCTTAACCCTGTTTGCAAAAAAGGGCTATGAAGCCGTCAGTGTTGCACAGATAGCAGACGCGGTAGGCATAAAGGCGCCTTCACTGTATAAGCACTATAAAAGCAAGCAGGATATCTTTGACGCCATTCTGGCTGAAATGGCGGAACGCTACGAAAAACAGGCAGCCTCCATGCAAATGAATGGCGTTGAAGCAAACCAGGATATAGCCTTGTTCTTAAAGGTCAGTGAAAAACAGCTCATAGACATGGCCAAGCAGTTATTTCTGTATTTTCTTCACGATGACTATATGAGCAAATTCAGAAGAATGCTCGCCATAGAACAATTTCACAGTAAGGAACTGTCCTCCCTCTACATCAAGCAGTATGTGGATGCGCCGCTTTCCTATCAGGGAATGGCGCTGGGACTTTTAATTCAGGCCGGGGTTTTGGCTCCTGAGGATCCTAAGCTTATGGCCCTTCATTTTTATGCACCCATGTATTTACTTCTCACCTTGTGCGATTGTCATCCGGAGAGGGAGCCGGAAGCCGTTATGCTGGTCGAGCAGCATATTCGCCAGTTTATTTACCTGTATCATAATAAGGAGGTATGAATGCTATGAAAATCGTATTAATCCATGGACAGAGCCATAAGGGAACCACTTATCACATTGGAAGAAGCTTGACGGATAAGCTTGAAACAGAAGAAAATATAACGGAATTTTTCCTTCCCAGGGATATGCCCTATTTTTGCAATGGTTGCTATCGCTGTCTCCAAAACGAGGAAGCATGTCCTCATTATAACGTCATGGAGCCAATCCTGAAGAGCATGGATGAAGCGGAGCTTCTTGTGTTTACCACCCCTGTGTATTGCTTGCGTGCGACAGGCGCCATGAAGTCCTTTTTGGATCATTGCTTTATTCAATGGCTAAGCCACAGGCCCAAAGCTGTTATGTATCATAAAAAAGCTGTTGTTATCGCCGCTGCGGCGGGGGCCGG
This sequence comes from Bacillota bacterium, assembly GCA_023424865.1. Next base: position 4,597 of record JAFADM010000259.1, read on the forward strand.
TACAAAAAAAGCTGCTGATGATATCGTAACAAGCCTTAAATACTGGGGCATTTCGGATATTTCGGTTTATGGCCTGCGAAGTCTGTCAAAATCATGGAGTGAAACAAGCGACAAAATCAAGGCCGAAATTGAAGTGAAAACAGATAAACTGGTTGCGAAAATAAAAAGAAAGAAGAAGCCGGGTCATGCCTCTATAGGCACCAGGTTTATGTTTTATATGATGCGGATGGTTCAGCTTAAAGGCTGGGCGGCCTGCCCGGAGGATAATACCTATTGGAAGGAAAAGGGCTGGCTTGGAAAGGAAAGGCCCTGGAAGAAGGGTATTGCTAATCCCCTTTGACCGGCATTTGAAAAATTGGGACTTATTTACTCTGTTCCAGTGGGATTCATGCTCCGATAATATATAAGGATAAAGCCGGATGCTTCTAAGCAGCAGATGATGGATTAACTTACAGCAGTATTAAGGAGACGAAGCTCATGTCATTAGAGACGCTAAAAAAGCTATTGCCGCCACCGAAAAACCCATGCAAGCCGGGGGATGAAAAAGGGTGGAGATTACTGGAGCATGTATTGGGTACGGCTTTGCCCAAGGATTACAAAGCCTTTATCGGTACATACGGAACGGGCGGCATTGATGATTTTCTTTGGTTTTTAACTCCCTTTGAGGCAGATGAAAATGTCAATCTCCTGAAAAGGAC
>JAFADM010000271.1 GCA_023424865.1 Bacillota bacterium
TTAATTGCCTGCCTTCGGACGTTATTCGTCCACGAGCCTGTAGCCGATTCCTATTTCCGTCAGGATATAGCGGGGCTTTGCCGGATTTTTCTCGATTTTGCGTCTCAGGCCTGCCATGAGTGCTCTCAAGGCCTGGGTATCGCTGCCGTAGCCCGTGCCCCACACCTCTTTAATAATCTGGTTTGTTGTGAGAACCTTGCCGATATTCTTAAAAAAAAGTGTCAGCAGGCTGTATTCCATAGGCGTGACATGGGTTTCCGTTCCATCCACATAGAGAAGGCGCTTTTCCATGTCAATTTGCAGTTCGCCTACCTGATGGACGCTTTGCATCCTGCCGGCAGCGTTTTCTCTGTACAGGTGCCGCAGCGCCACCCGGATTCGGGCTAAAAGCTCTGTAGCCGAGAAGGGCTTTGTTAAATAATCGTCAGCGCCCAAATCCAGAGCAGTAGCCTTTTCCTTGTCCTGATCCCGGGCAGAAACGACTATAATGGGCATTTCCGACCATTCTCGCACCTTTCGTATGACTTCCATACCATCAAAATCCGGCAGTCCCAGATCCAGCAGCATTAAATCGACAGGCTCTGAAACAAGCAGGCTCAGCGCACCCTGTCCTGTGCCCACAGTCTCATGTCTCAGTCCCTCCGTATCCAGCGAATAGCTTATAAAGTTCCGTATTTGCTTATCATCCTCAACAATGAGAATATAGGTCTGATTAGGGATCATTGTCCGCTTACCTCCAGTGGGAGTGTGAAAGTAAATTCTGCGCCTGGCCCATCCGTACGGTTGCGTGCTGTTATGCTTCCGCCGTGGGCTTTCACAGCCGCATCGCAAATAGCAAGGCCAAGTCCGATACCGGGCTGTGCATCGGTATGCTTTACCCGGGATGTATAAAACATTTTAAAGAGATTGGGCAAATCCGCCGGGTCGATTCCTGCGCCGCTGTCGCATACTGAAAAGACGGCATTATCCCCATTCCCGTCCTTTGTTAAAGAAACGCGGATTTCATCCTGGGGAGCGGAATGCTTTACCGCATTGTCCAGAAGGTTTATAAGGACTTGTCCTATGAGCCTGGCATCCATGGGAACAAGCAGCAGCTCATCCGGCACCTTCACGGCGATCTCATACTCCGGGTGGCGTCGTGAGATATGGCGGATAGCCACTCCCACAACCTCTTCGGCAGCTTCCTTCTGCTTATTGAGCACCAGCTTGCCATCCTGCATGCGGGTAAGGCTCAGAATGTTTTCAACAAGAGAATGGAGCCAGTTGGATTCCTTATGGATTGCCGTTATGAGAGGGTAGCGCTTATCGTCGCCGGAGGTCATGTTCATCAGCATTTCAGCCGTGCCCATAATTCCGGAAAGGGGGGTGCGCAAATCATGGGAGATGGCTCGCAAAAGGTTTCCTCGGTAACGCTCCTGAGCCATTTCCTCGTTTGATTTAAGGCGCTGCTGTGTGGCACGGAAACGATCCATGGCAAGGGCTGTGCTCTCAATTAAGGTATGAAGCATACGGGTTTGTGATCCTGTCAGGGCCTTGGCGGTATCCCGGGGAATACGAATAACTCCCAGGATGGCTTCCCTGCCGTTAATGGGCCATTCAAAGAATTCGGGGCCTTCGGCATGACCGGCTTCCAGGGAGGCTATTTGCTCCATAAGCCCTTCAATATCGGAAATTTCCCGGTGGATTTGTTTTTCAGGAGAGATCTGCTGTATAAAGGTGCGCTCGGGCTTGCCGTTTTCATCAAAGCAAAGGCAGCCTGCCTGGCTGTTCAGCATTCGGCTGATGGCATCCGTCGTAATCCCGGCAATTTCATAAATATCGGCCGCATCCGTAAGACGGTTTGTAAGGGTGTACAGAGCCTTTGTTTCGGCTTCCTTTTGCTGAGCCTGATTGGCATTCTGCCTGGAATTTGTGGTTAGTGTGCTTGTAACAAGAGCCGTAATTGTCATGATGATAAGAGTGATAATATAGCTCTGGGTATTTACCGCAAACGTAAAATAAGGCTCCATAAACAAAAAATTAAAAAAGAATGCTGCAAGCAGGGAGGATAAGACACCAAAAAGATAACCGTCGGTTAAGCGCGCGGTTAATAAAACGGCCAGAAGATAGACAATAGCGATATCCGTTTCCGGCAGCTTAAAGTTACGAAAGATGTATCCCGTTGCCGAAGCGGCAATTAATAGCGCAAGGGTTATGCCTGCGCGCAGGGTGATAGATTTTAGACTGCTTTTTCCCTTTGCCGTGAACATACAATTCACCATTTCCCTGTATAGTAAGTAGAAGTAAACATTTTAGGATTCCCTGTTTTTTACCGCTTCATTTATAATGGTTCATTTGCTTTTTTGCAATTGTGCCGCAGCTCGTTTTATCTTAGCATATTTAGGAAAAGAAAAAAATGCCAAAAAGAGTTCTGAGTTTACAGCCTTCTTTCAAATAAGTACCCACATTACAAATTACAGTAAAGATATAAGAACAATTGATGTGTTTCAGGAAAAGGAATAAAATAGAATTGTTCATTTCCAAGCGAAAAAGAGTAAACGGAGTGCAAAAGCCATGGCTGTTGAAAAGCACTATTTACCGGATGTTGAAGCCATAATGTCCCACAGATACGACAATGATGGCGATTTTTGGGCCACACCGGATAAGCGCCTCATAAAGGGAGCGCCCTTCTCCACTTTGGAAAGTACCCTCCTGCTGCTGGAATTGGGGATGGGGCCAGATGAGCCTCTGCTCAAAGACACAGCGGAATTCATTTTTAGCACATGGGAGAAGGATGGAAGGTTCAGGGTGTATCCTAAGGGAGGCCTTTACCCTTGCCATACGGCCCATACCTTAAATGCCCTTTGCCATATGGGTTATGCCACCGACGCCCGTATTGAAAAAACATACCGTCACCTTTTGGATACGCAGTATACCGACGGCGGCTGGCGCTGCAATAAGTTCAGCTTTGGCAGGGGACCGGAAACCGAGTATTCAAACCCCTTTCCAACTCTGACCGTGTTAAATGCGTTTCGCTTCAGCAAGTATTTAAATAAAGAGGCGGCTCTCGACAGGGCGGTGGATTTTTTACTTGAGCACTGGGTGATCCGAAAGCCCATCGGCCCTTGCCACTATGGAATAGGCACACTTTTCATGCAGGTGGAATTTCCTTTCCGCACCTACAACCTTTTTTCTTATGTCCATGTTTTGTCCTTTTACGACAGAGCCAAAAAGGACAGCCGGTTTTTGGAGGCTCTGAAAATACTTGAATCAAAAATGAGAGACGGGCAAATTGTGGTTGAGCGAACCAACCGGAAGCTTGCCGGGCTGTCCTTCTGCAAGCAGGGAGAGCCAAGCAGGCTGGCAACCGCCCGCTATCACGAGATTTTGAAAAACCTTGGCTAAAGAAGAAGGGAAGCTTACACATCCAGCTCGGAAACCATTTTTTTTATCTCCCAGTGAGGTTCATTTCCATCATGCAGAGGATTCCAGACCTGGGCGAAAAAGGGATCTACTTTTGACCGAGCCCCGTAATTCCAGCTTGTTCGCTCGCAAACAGGACACCAGTGCCCGCCTTCAAGAACTAAACGGGGGCTGGCACCGAATTTATGTCCAAAGGCACATTGAAAGGCTAGCTTACCGGTCCAGTCACCCTTTTTCATGATGCCGGACCGGCATTCTCCGCCGCGAAAGTCCGCCGCCTTTTTCATATCCTCAAGGCTAAGCTCGCTCTCCGGCATTTTTTCATTATAGCCGTGATCCAATACCACAGCCTTATCCCAATCCGTGAAGTGCTTAAAGTGGTTCATGTCGTCTGGAATGCTTTCCCAGGCTTTTTTGCTTCCCCAGTAGGCTGCAATATGCTCCTCCATATTCTCTTCTATAAAACGTACGGTGCCATGCTCTGTCCGGCCCTGCTTTAAGAACACGTCCTTCATGAGCTTTCCCATAAGCCTCTGGCCTCCGGGCAGCCTGCAGATGATTTTGGACAGCGTCGCTTTTGAACCCAGCGTTTCAAGATAAGAATCGTAAAAGTACTGCATGGAATCCTGCCTGAAATGAAGATAGTTCTCCAGCTTGTCGGAATCCAGATAGTACTGGCCGTGAAAGTTGCGGGTGGCAAACCATCTGGGATCAAAGACATGCTTCAAATCCTTAATGCCAATCAATCCATAAAGGTGCTTGAACATGGTATAGGTGTCCACACGGCAGCTTTTGCCGCCGCCGATATTGTAGATATGCCCCCAGAATGTTTCCGGCAGTTCCCCGGTGTGCTCCATCCGGCACAAATTGCCCAGAAGTCTTCCCGAATCCCTGTCCGATACATACTCCAGCACATTGTCCAGGCAGTTGTGAAACATAATGGCATCGCTGATTTTACTCATTGCCGGTCCCATAATGCCTGTCTGGCGAAGGCTTACCCAGTATTTTAAGCCGGATTCCACAAGAAGCCTTTCCGCCGCGATTTTTGAGACGGCATAATAATCAAACAGACTTGGCTTTATGGGATCACCCACCCGGCCCCAATGCATGGGGGGCATACGGTCGCCTGTCTCGGCCACGGTACCTATGCTCACCACCTTGACCTTGTCCTCACGTTTCTGATCCTTAATAGCTTTCAAAATATGATGTATGGAGCCGTAGTTTATTTTCATGGCAAGCCGGGGCTGATAATCGGCAGCGGGAGACACCAGAGCGGCCACATGAAGGATAATATCGGCCTCATGGACACAGGAAGCCACATCCTCATAGTGGGTGAGGTCACCCCAGTGGATTTTAATGCCGTCAGTCTTGTCAAAGGCTTTCAGCTTCTCCCTGTCCTTCGCCGTATCTAGGGCCAAAAGCGTGATATCGTGAAGGTCTGTATTCTTAATTAATTCCTGGAGCACCATAAAACCCATTCCACCTGTTGCCCCGGTTAGAAATAAACGTTGCTTTTTCATTTATGTTCACCTGTCCTTTATTCCTTTAAATCCTCTTATGCTGTTGACTCTTGAGCCTTACAGGTATAGAATACTGACACGGTGTCGGTAATACAACCATCAGTAGTTTTTATAACGTTGTGTATCCGACATATCTTAATGTTTTGTCGGTCACACAACATATGAGACGAAATTAACCAGTATGCCGATGGATTTGGGTTAAAAGGTGTACGGGAAAAATGAAATGATAAAGCAAAGAAATGAAGAGAAGGGCAGGAGGGGATTGGCGTGGCAGGTGCGGAAAATCAGAGGGTGAAGTTGACGAAAACATTGTTGAAAAACAGTCTGATAGAGCTTATGCACTCAAAGCCTGTTAATAAAATAACCATTAAGGAGCTGTGTCAGAACGCTGAAATTAACCGGTCAACCTTTTACCTTTACTATACGGATCAATACGCACTGCTCAATGCCATTGAAGAAGAGCTGGTGCTGAATATCCAGGAGCACCTGGGGAAGATTGATTCCAATACCCACAGCATTCAGTACCTGGAATCCCTGCTTTCTTACATTGAAAAGAATGCCGACATATTTGAAACCCTCCTTTGCCGTCAGGAAAACCTGGCCTTTCAGGCTCAGTTTATTGAAAAGTCCCTTGGAAATTTGCAGATTAAGCTGTCACCGGCATGCTCCGAGCCGGTGTTGGGCTATGTTTATGATTATCTCATTATGGGCTGCCTCAGTATGATCAAAAGATGGATAGAATCGGATTTTAATATGTCCAGCTTTGAAATGGCCGATCTGATTTTCCGCATGTCCGACAAGGCGGTATCGGTATTTAATTAGTATTCAATTGAAATGTCACGGATGTACACGGCTTTCCCTGAGATCATAACATTTATTAAGGAGCCCTTTTTTGCTGCATTAACTCTCACAATGCCCTTGCGGTTTATTTCATTCCCTTGTTCAACAAGTATTTCCGCCTCATTGGATGGCTTAATATAGGAGATATAATAAGCACCCATTACTCCGGAGGCTGTGCCCGTAACCGGATCTTCCACCGTTTTGGAGCGGGTTGCTGAAAAGTGCCTGCCATGCATTGTACACCCCTTATCAAAGGTTTCCATACAAACAGGATGAACGGATGACGTTGGAATCTGGGTTAACACGGACTGGAATTGCCGGTTGTCGGGACGCATTCGCAAAAAGGCATCAAGACTCTTAATCGGAAGAATTAAAGTCCATATGCCTGTGCTGCCATAGACAATGGGAAGATCCGCAGCGATATCCGCTGGAGATAAACCTATGGAGGAGGCCAACTGCTCCACATTCCCCTGAAACTCTATAAATTCAGCAGGTGCTTGCTCCATGCGGATCTCCTGGTTTTTAGAATCGTAGTGAACTTTAATAATACCGGCCAGGGTTTCCACACTCATATCCAGTGATGCTGGGGCCTGATTGCGCTTCATGAGTGCATAAATGGAAGCTACCGTGCCGTGGCCGCACAGATTCATTTCATGGCCGGGCGTAAAGTAACGCAGCCGCAGATCGGCTTTATCGGATTTTAATAAAAAAGCTGTCTCGTTAAAACCTACCTTTTTTGCGATATGCAGCATCTGTTCCTCTGTCAGAGAGTCAGCATCAAATACCACGCCTGCGGGATTACCCATGCCCGGAATGTGGGAGAAGGCTTCATAGTAAGCAACGTTTATTTGGCTAACCATCTCGGTTTTATCTTTTTTGAAATTAAAATCTTTCTTCATAATCCTGTTCCTTTGTGATTTTGTATTAACAATGGTTCAGTCCTTGCAGGATTTAAGAGCAAAGGGCTGTTTTATAATATAATACATCCTTTTTATATATCTGCAAACGTCTGCGTATTAGCTGCATCTATCTGCTTAATTAACGGCTTACCGGTGTGTTTCCGCCAAATCCTTAAGGAGAGACGGGATAAAATCGTTAAAGTCAGGGTAATTGCTTCTGTTTTCAATGTATTCATCCAGACCGTTATATACGGTATAAATATAAATAAAGCCTTCTTTGCGCTCATATTCCAGAAGAGGAAGGGAATTAAAGCCTTGATTATCAAATAACAGCCGGATAACAGCAGCACGCAGCACAAGCTCTTCGCAGGCGTAATCCCAGGTAGGATAGGCCGAGCTTTTCATCTGCTCCTCTATAGGCTCCATGAGGCTTGAGCTTTCCTTAAGGGCCTGAGTAATTTGAGGATATTCCTTTTCCGCCTCGCTTATCCTTATAAAGGAGTGGCCGAATTCATGAAGCACAAGCCGTGATAAGGAATCCGTGCTGCCAAAGCTGACGCTTTCCCCGCCTCCCTGTAACGGCCCGATGATGGAGTAGATATTGGGCCTCACTGCTCCCGGCGTGTTTGCCCCATAGCCGCCGGAATGAAAAAGAGATACAAGAACCAGGTCATAGCTGCCCATTTTTCTGCCATAGAAGGCTTCCATTACTTCAATCATATTCCATTTGGGCATGGCTGTTATTGTATTGTCAATTAGAGTGTTGTAATAATCAAGATGGCTTTCATAAAAGGATTTGAAGTCGGTATCCTCGTAAAAGGAACGTAACGTCTCTATATAGTAATCCACATCAATGTCTGCCTGCTTTGCCAGGTCCGAATCCTCGTAACCCTGTTTGTCAAAAGAGAAATCCTCTCCCATGTAGAGCAAAATTCCAGGCGGTACATTAAAAGAAAAGCCCTTTTCCATGGTATCGTTTACAAAGGCGACAGCCTCATGCTCATTATAGCCGGAAAAGTAGGTGTCTATTTCATCCCTGTATTGGAATTCAAGATCCGTTAAAAGCCCCAAGGCATCATCGTAGCCGCTCAGATACTGCACAACGGAGAGTAGTTCAATGGCCGGGTCAACCTTCACTGTAATGCCGTTATGTACCCTGGCAACAGGCTCAGGTAAATGGGACTCATTCGTTTCCGGTGAATCAGTTGATGGGGAGGGTGATAAGACAGGCTCCAAAGGAGAAATGGACACGCTGTCCTGGAAGGGGGTATTTGAAAGAGTGTTCGTTGCTTCATTCTGGGCCTGGTTTCCTGAGCAACCACTCATTAACAGGCAAAGCAGGACTGCAAGCCCCCAGAATTTACTTTTCATTTGTGAACCTCCAAAGCCTATTTGCTATTCCATTTCATCTGATAGAGCTTATAGAATACAGCTTGCAGCTTGCAGAAGGTGAAAAAGGCAATAGAGCCGCTAGTGTCAGCAGCTTACAAATGTAAACGTATTTTATCATGGTATGGAGTTAAAATCAATTCAGATTGGGCTTTAGCCCTTGCCATAATTACCCACAAGTCATATAATAAAACACAGGGGAAAACTGAATAAAGTCGCCGTGACCCGGAAGTGCTGGCACACTGCCGGGCCCGAAGAGGTGTCTACTCACCCGTCCGCTCAGCATTACGCTGCCACAGCGACATGCTTAATTTTAAAGCATTTTTCTCGCTTTTGCAACGACGAAGCTCGCGTAGGGTTTTTTCACCTATGCGCGCTTTTTTTGGTTTTCCCCTCCAATAAAACCGCCTTTATTTCCGGCTTCAGAGGCACTATTGCATGTGATGTTTTGTGGTGATCGTCCTTGCAGTGATTGCTGTAAGCGCTGCTTTTGGTACTGTTTCTGCAAACAGAGCAAATTCCGCAAACGCTGCAATGTTACTGCTTGTATCATTCTATTCAAGCAACAGAGGCATCTTTGAATCAACCGGGTGTAAAGTGAGAGCGGTTCGTTATGGAGGGGAAAAAGATGAAACCTATGAAACCTATGAAAGCCCATGCCTCATCCTTGCTGTCCGAGGGGGATAGCCGGTTATTTGAGCTTCTGGAAGAGTACAAGAAAAAAGGCGGCGATTTTGGGGAAGAAGCAAAGGAAGACTTCCGTCAGGCTCTGGCTAAAAGGCTGGAAAACCCGCCGGAGCCGGATCCGGTGGAAACGGCGGAATTTTACAGAACGGGTCTTCTTCGCCTTCTTGAGGAAGTGAAAAGGCATAGCCTGCGAATAAAGAAGAAAGCCGTCAGCAGACTTAAAGGATCAACAGGCCGTATAATCGAGTAGGTCATGAAGGTCATGAAGGTCATGAAGGTCATGAAGTTCACATTAAGAAAGCTGTCTTTTCTGTAAAAAGAGAGCTCAATCCGGGGAAGTAGGCTTAGAGGAAGATACTTCAGCAAGGAGGGGACTCATTGAGCAAGGAAAAATTTATTCAGGCATTGAGTGAAAATTCGCTTGATTTAATGCAAACAATACCCAAAAGCGATCTGCACAGCCATGCCGGGCGGGGCGGCACCATAGCCTATATTGAAAAGTGGGCTAATGTGAAAATCATGCCACCGGCAAAGCCCTTTGATTCCCTGCAGGAAATGAATCAGTGGCTAAACGACAATATAAAGGTCCACTGTCCCGGTGTTCAGGGTTATTTAAAAAGAATTGAAGCCGCGTTTGCACAGGCAAAAAAGGACACTATAAAAGTACTGGCGCTGAGCTATGGCATTGATGAAATAAAGCAACTCGGTTCGCTGGATGACTTTATTCACATCATGAACGGGCTGCATTCCCGGTTCGCTCCGGACACCCGGTTTTTTCCGGACCTGGCATTAGGCTATATTCAGGATAAGGAGGCCGGGGAGGAGCGGCTGGATGAAATCTATTCGGCCAACTGGTTTAAAGGAATTGATATCTGTAATTATGCAAATAACTATACTCTGAAAGAGCTTAAAAAGGTTTGCGTTAAAGCTCGAGAAGCGGGGTTGCTGCTCAAAGCCCATATTGGGGAATTTGGTAACGCAGACGATGTAATGCGCTATGCGGAGGAGCTGGAGCTGGATGAAATTCAGCACGGCATCGCTGCGGCGGATTCTCCGCAAATCATGAGGTGGCTTGCACATCATAAAATACAGTTAAATGTATGTCCTACCAGCAATGTTATGTTAAAAAACTCACAAAGCTATGAAACCTATCAAATTCGCAAGCTGTTTGATTATGGGGTTCCGGTGACCATTAATTCCGATGATTTAATGATTTTTAATGCAACGGTCTCACAGGAATATTTCAATCTGTTCAATTCCGGACTTATGACGGCCCAGGAGCTTGATTTCATTCGTGAAACAGGACTGAAGCATAAGTATGGAAGCTGCTGATCGGTGCGATTCATATTTTTCAATGCAATAAAGGCTTTAGGACAAAAAAATAGATACTGTGTCTGAACGCCATCCGTTAATTGACGGGTGGCTTTTTTAGCCGGAATTCATATTGACGTTTTTCGATTTGATACATATAATAGATATATCGAGATTCTTCGATTTGAGGTATTCTTATGGAAAACTGTCTGGAATATGTAAAAGTGTTTAAAGCGCTGGGTGACACTAAAAGAGCCATGATCGTGGATATGCTTTCCTGTGGCGAGCTTTGCGCCTGCATGATTTTAGAAAAGTTTGAAATGTCCCAATCCACCCTGTCCCACCATATGAAGCTTCTGTGTGAGTGCGGGCTTGTCAAGGGCAGGGAAGAAGGAAAATGGACCTACTATTCACTAAACCCAGTTACCATCACCAATACGAAAAGGTTTTTTGACAGCATCACGTCGGATAAGGAAACTTGCATCTGCAAGGACAATACAGTCTGCTGCAAAGGAAGTGATGAAAATGAGTGAAAAAAAATCCTGCTGCTCCTCATCCTCCAAGGGTTGCTGTACAGGTAAAGCCATTACATCCTATGACAAAAAGAACAAATGGGTCAAGGCTGTTGTTAAGTCGCCCAAAAAGGCTGCGACAGTGGTGTCAACAAGTCTCAGCTTCAAGGATATTCTGGGAATGTGGAAGGTGCGCTGGGGCATAGGCCGGATGGACTACAAGATAGATCCGGGACTCTACGCCGTGGGAAATCCCGTTAAGGCTTCACCCGTGCTGGTGAGTGCAAATTACAAGCTGACCTTTGATACCCTGAGGAAGGAGCTTAAGGATCTGAAATGCTGGATTCTGATACTTGATACCAAGGGCATCAATGTGTGGTGTGCCGCCGGTAAAGGCACCTTCGGAACGGATGAGCTGGTATCTCGCCTGTCAAAAACAGGTCTGTCGGAGATTGTCTCACACCGAAGGCTGATATTGCCCCAGTTGGGGGCGCCCGGCATAAGTGCCCATGAGGTAGCCAGACAAACGGGGTTTAATGTGGTTTACGGCCCTGTGAGAGCGGCGGATATAAAAGCGTTTCTCCAGTCCGGACTCAAAGCCACGGATGAAATGCGCAGAGTAAAATTTACTTTATTGGACAGGCTTGTCCTTGCACCTGTGGAGCTGGTAGCTGCTGCAAAGCTGTCCTTGACGGTCTTTGGAGTATTGTTCCTCATAAACCTGTTTGCGGCAAGGCCCTTCGGAGTTGCTGATTTTATTGCGTATGGGGGTGCTGTGGTAACGGGAGCCGTGCTAACGCCTGTACTCCTTCCCTTTATACCTGGCCGGGCCTTCGCCTGGAAGGGCTGGCTGCTTGGTCTTTGCTGGACAGCAGGCTTTGTATGGCTAAAGGGCTGGTTTGCCTCTGAATTTCTACTGCTTGCCATAGGTTATCTGCTGGTGCTGCCGTCCTTATCGGCGTATCTGGCTATGAATTTTACAGGCTCGTCAACCTACACCTCCTTTTCCGGTGTCATTAAGGAAATGAAAGGGGCGGTGCCCCTTATTGCGCTTTCCGTCGCAGCGGGAATAGTGCTGGTATTGATAAAGAGCCTGTAGCTTAGCGAAGGAGGGCGTCTATGAAGCATAAGTATCTTAAAAATGTTACTACTTTAAACCTGTCGGCTGAAAAGTGCATGGGCTGCGGCAGATGCACGGAGGTTTGCCCTCATGGCGTGTTCAGCGTAGACCAGAGAAAAGCGCGGATAAAAGACAAGGATCTTTGCATGGAGTGCGGCGCCTGTGCAATAAATTGTCCTGTAAATGCCGTCACTGTTGATGCCGGAGTGGGCTGCGCTTCCGCTGTAATTATGGGCTGGCTTACCGGAAGTGAACCCAGCTGTGATTGCTCGGGCGGCGGAGAATGCTGCTGAAATAAGAATATCCGCCAATATTCAGAGAAAGGGGAATTGGCATGACAAGGGTTGCATTTATTTGTGTACACAACTCCTGCCGCAGTCAGATAGCTGAGGCGTTGGGGAAACACCTTGCCGGTGGTGTGTTTGAGAGCTATTCAGCGGGAACGGAGACCAAACCTCAAATAAATGGGGATGCCATTCGATTGATGAAGCAGCTTTACGGGATAGACATGGAAAAAACACAGCGTTCAAAGCTGCTTTTTGAAATACCCCCGGTTGATATTGTCGTTACGATGGGCTGTAACGTCAACTGTCCGTACCTGCCAGTCAGGCACCGGGAGGATTGGGGGCTTGAAGACCCGACAGGAAAAAGCGATGAAGAATTTATAAAAACAATTAATCAGATAGAAAACCATATCCTCCTGCTCAAAGAAAGCTTAAACAACATTGCCCTTTAGTAATCCGACAGTCTAATCTATGCTTTCGAAATTTTGAAAGGCGAAACCAAACAAATCTAGAACTTCAAGAGCCTTTTTTCCTATTTGACTTTTAATAAAAATGGGCTATAGTTGAGTACAGAGGATTAAAATATAGTATATATTTCACTATTTACTTAAAATAGTTATTTTTTATTAAATGAAGGATGAGGAGAACGGGAATGGTAACATGCAAGAACCTGTATGACAATGGCAATATGCTGAAGATAGCCGAACGCGGATGCATAAAAGTATTCGAGCATCAAAAGGATTTAAGCATTACTGCCGAATCAGCTGTGTCAGCTTATTATGCTGCTCAAATGAATATACGCAAAAGACAGGTGTTAGTCGAGCTGAACGGCAATGCGTTCACTGTTCAGGCCGGCGCCATGCAATGGACCTCGGGCCAGGTGACGATGTCCTCAGGTATAAAAGGCGTGGGAGATTTTCTCGGAAAAGCCATCGCATCGAAGGTTACAAAGGAATCTGCCGTCAAACCGGAATACAAAGGAACAGGTTTGGTTATGCTGGAGCCTACATACAAGCATATTTTACTTGAAGAAATCTCCGAGTGGGGAGGCATGGTTTTGGAGGACGGGCTTTTCCTTGCCTGTGAATCCACAATAAAGCAAAGTGTGGTTGCCCGCTCAACACTTACCTCTGCTGTCGCCGGCAAAGAGGGATTATTTAATTTGTGTCTCACCGGCAACGGAATTGCCGTATTGGAAAGCCCGGTGCCAAGAAAGGAATTGATTGAATTTGAATTAAAGGATGATGAGGTTAAGATAGACGGCAGTCTGGCCATCGCCTGGTCAAATTCTCTTAAATTTACTGTGGAGCGCTCCTCCAAATCATTAATTGGCTCTGCTGTTTCCGGAGAAGGCCTGGTTAATGTTTACAGAGGAACGGGTAAAATTCTCATAGCTCCCACGGAATAAGCCGTAAAAAGCTCTGAAATAGGATTGTTTAGTTAAAAAAACTCCAAACGGGCAAGTTCATCTTCCTGTTTGGAGTTTTTTATCGTTGTCGATACAGTTTGTTATTGTTCTACTACTCTTTTGTGGGGCTATTGATTGATGCTTTGCCTGTATTCCGTGGGAGTTTGTCCTTTTTTTAACGTAAACTGCTTTATAAAATAGGTATCATACCGAAACCCGACTGCCTCGGCAATCTCCGAAAGACTGAGATTGGTATGGGAAAGGGCCTCGCATGCAATGTTTATCCGGTATCTTATAAGGTATTCAATAGCTGTGAAGCCAACCTGCTCCTTAAATTTCCGATTAAGGGTTGTACGGTTGATATGAACTAAGCCGCAGAGATCGTCCAGAGAAAGGTCGTTTGAATAATTCACATGGATGTATTCAAGGAGTATTTCCACCGGGGATTTCTCGCGCTTTACGGCAAGAGGCGTTTTTTGCTGCATATAAATATCGTCCAGGAGATAAAGCGTCTGGAGCAGATAGCGCCTGATCCGGCAGGTCCAATACCCGTCACTCTGAGCAAGTACCTCCATACCCATAATCGCAAGCCACTCAGATATGCGAAGATAGGCTTTCGCCGGAAGGTCCATGGTTCCGTCATAATAGGCGTCTCTTCGTAAAAACAGGTTCATCATGTTGCGATCGTGTTCATCCTCAAGCTCAAGGAAATCATTGGCTTTAAGACGTTCGAAGGTAAGAGATGAATTCATGAAGACAGGATTGAAGCTAAAGGACTTGGCAGCAAGACGGGTTGCTTCTTCCAGCTTAACCTCGTCATACCGGGAAAGCAGCATAATGCCTGGAGCCTTCAGCGTAACCGGCTTTCCGTTAATAAGGAGGCTTGCCTTCCCGTTGGTTATAAGAATGATACTCACACGATCCGAAAGCGGCAGGGCTTCCAAGCACTCATGACTCTCAAACTCTATGGGAACAATTCGTGTTCGATGGCGGTCATTCTGGGGCATCTCATCACCTCAATTGCAAAAAGTATAGCTATTTCCTTTATAAACTTTATTGTAGCACACTCGGGGAATTCGTTACCATTAACCTGACAGGAAGGGGGCGATGGATTGAAAAAGAGAAAACCCGGGGCTATGTATCTTCATTTTGCCACGAAAAAACCCGGTTTGTTTTACAGCGTTCTTCTGTTGGGAATAGCGCTTTTTTTGTATTTGACACTGAGTACGCGTATTGAAACTGAAACAGGAAGCAAAACCCTGCTTCACATTATTTTTGTTCAGGCGGGGAAGGGATTATGAAGAAGCTGAGTTATTTTCAGGCGATAAAGTTTTTATCCGGCTACATAGGACGACACAAGCGTAACTTCATCATGTTTTATTTGGGATGGCTTTTGGATATGCTGCTTGGAATTGTCATGCCTGTTTTATTCGGTATAATGATTGATGCCATTGTTTATCAGCAGCATCTGGATACTTTTTTACATGTCAGCCTTGTTTTTGTGGTTATGTCGGCTTTCTCCTGCATTCTGTATTTCCTTATTTACGCCCAGCACCAATATCTTATGAGTATGTACGTCTACGACATTCAGAGGGATATTTTCCGGCATCTGCAAAAATGTGACGCCCGGTTTCTGTCCGATACCAAGACCGGAGAATGCATTACCGTGGTTCAGAATGATGCACGGGAATGTATGCATTTTGTTATTCGCAACATCATTCATGCAATAAACGGCATAATCAACTTAGTGCTGACAACGGTATATATTTTCTTAATAAGCCCTTGGATTGGCCTTCTTATGCTGGCGGCAGTTCCGGTTTCCGTTCTCGTCAACGCCCGTTTCGGCAAAAAAATCCGTGCCTGCTCCGAGGCGCAAAGAGAGTGCTGTGGCAACTATGCAAGCTATGTTTATGAGGTGCTTGCCGCCATCAGGGATATTCGCCTGCTCGGGGCTTTCCATAAAGTAACCCGTACTATTCGTAAGTGGCATCGCCAAATGTTTAATATAGCTATTAAGGAAGGTGTATCAACCCTGGCCGCCCAAGGCTTTATTAACGGTACAAACCTCCTGTTGCGGCTTTCCCTTTTTGCCTTAACAGCGATGCTGGTAAGCCGGGGCGATATGACAATCGGTCTTTTCACGGTGGTGATGACTTATTTTACCTCACTGACAAATCAAGTGGAATATCTGAGCCGTTCTTATCTGGATGCGCAAAACCGTGTCGGCTACATTCAAAGGATTTACAACTTCATGCATTCGCCGACTGAAGAGAACTGGCCGGGGAAAAGGGAATTAAAAGTTACAAAGGGTGAAATTATTGCCAAGGACATTGCCGTTTCCTACGATAAGCGTAACCCGGTGCTTAAAGACTTCAGCCTTCATATTCATCCTGGTGAAAGGTTTGCCTTATGTGGGAAAAGCGGATGCGGGAAGACAACCTTTGCCTACATGCTGCTTGGCTTCTATAGGACTGAAGGCGGCAGCTTAACCGTTGATGGGCAAGAGCTGTCGGAATGTACCCTCAAATCCATTCGTCAGAATATAGGAATGATTTCTCAGGAGGTGACGATGTTTGACGGCAGTATCCGGGAAAATCTGCTTCTTGGAAAGCCGGGAGCAACGGATGACGAAATTTTTTCCGCGCTGGAAAAGGCCGGGCTGGGGGATTATGTTTCAGGCCTTGACAGGGGACTTGACACGGTTATCGGAAGTATGGGAAGAGGCTTGTCCGGAGGCCAAAAGCAGAGAATGGCCATTGCCAGGATCTATCTTAAAAATCCCTCCATCATCCTTTTTGACGAGGCTACCTCTTCCCTGGACAGTGAGACAGAGCAGCAGATACATGGAGCTTGGGAGGGTATGCTCAAAGGGCGCACCGCCATCATCATTGCTCATCGTCAAAGCTCGGTGATGCTGTGCAAGCATGCTGCCATTATGGAAAACGGACGGATTATTGAAGAAGGAAATCCCTGTGACATGGAAAAGGAAAGCAAGGCTTTTAAAAAGCTGTTTGCTTTTAAGGAGGTAAGGAGCGATGGGTGAAAAGCTTGCATACAGGATGAAAATGCTCAAAGAGCTCAAGCCATTGGCCTACGGCGTTAAAAAATTTCTTCTTTTTAATCTCATAACAGGCATACTGGTTATGGCACTTGGCTTTGTCCAACCGCATTTTTACAAGATTTTTGTTGATCGGGTGCTCCTTAATGGAGAGCTAAAATTAATCCCGCTGGTTGTAGGGGGCTATTTAGCCGTGTTTGTCCTGAACCTGGGGTTAGCCTGTTTAAAAATCTATTGTACCAATCGGCTTACAAACCGTGTTGTTTTCCGAATAAAAAGGAAAATTCTGAGAGGCTTTTTCTTACGTGATTTCCAAAGCTACGATCGGCAAAGCGTGGGAGACATGAAAATGCGTCTGGATGACGATACGGGGTGCATCGCAGCCTATGGGCAAGCTCAGACTGTGGATTATGTCATTGCACTTATGACCCTGGTTGTTTCAGCGGTGCTGCTGTTTTTTATTGAATGGCGGCTTGCCTTGTTTTCATGTGTGGCTATCCCATTAACTATTTGGTTGGATCATATTGTCGCCAAACGGGAAGCTGTGGTTCTCAGCAAACAGAGGGAAAACAGCCAGCAGATGTCCAGCTGGCTTCACGCTTCGGTGCAGGGGTGGCGGGAAATAAAAGCCTTGAATCTGCAAAAGCACGAGGAACGCCAGTTTGCCCGTTATATCCACCGGTATGCGGTTTTTTTCGGAACATGGATAAATTATTGGGTTTTCCGGGTTTTGGTTATTCCTAAAATTAAGGATGAGTTTGTAATGCAGTTTTCTCTCTACTTTCTTGGGGGACTGTTAATCATAAAAAATCAGTTTGAGATTGGTTCTCTGCTTGTGTTTATGCAATATTACGCTATTATGTCGAATGCAGTTAAAACCGTATCCGGCACAGATGCTGAACTATTAACGTCCACGCCGCAAAGTGACAGAGTCATGGAAGAGCTTTCCTTCGAAACAAAAGCTATTGGGAAAAAACTTTCCGGAGTAAGTAACCGCATTGAATTCAAAAATGTGGACTTTGCATACGACAATACGGGCAAAAAGCTGATTGAAAATCTGAGCTTTTCAATTGAAGAGGGGGAGCGGGTGGCTATTACAGGAAAAAGCGGTGCTGGAAAGACCACCGTGTTGAGGCTCCTGACCGGTATGCTGCGCCCTGCAGCAGGGAAGGTTCTGTTTTCTGGTGAAGACCTTGAGACCCTGTCCATAGACACACTATACAGAAGAATTGGCTTTGTTATGCAGGAAAACAGTCTGTTTAACGCCAGCATTCGTGAGAACCTGCGTTATGGGAGGGACAAAGCCAGTGACGAGGAATTAATAGATGCCTGTAAAAGCGCCTTTATTTACGACTTTATCAGGGGCTTGCCCGAGGGCATGGATACCGTTATCGGAGAACGGGGGATTAAGTTATCCGGCGGACAGAAGCAGCGTCTTGTTCTTGCCCGATTGTTTCTTCGAAAGGTTAGTGTCTTCCTGTTTGACGAGGCCACAAGCGCGCTGGACCAATACAGTGAAAGTGTTGTACTTGATGCCATTAAGAGTGTGGGGCGGGATAAAACAATCATTGTCGTGACCCACCGGCCAAGCTCGCTGGCACTGTGCGACAGGGTAATTTCGTTATAAATAAAGTAAGAGAAGATTTCCATTGGAGTATTTTTTTGTGATAAAATGGTCTTGCAGAAATAAACTATTCTCTGAGAGGAGACGTTTATGAAAAAGCCAAAGGCCATATTGTTCGATTTGGATGATACCCTCATTTCATTCGAGGGTGTTTCCGATGAGGCTTGGGAAAAGTGCTGCACGGAATTTACCCGGAAGCATGCGCTGAACCTTTCAACGGGAGAGCTCCTTAAAAAACTAAGTGAAATAAGAAAGTGGTACTGGTCTTGTCCGGAAAGACATAAAACCGGAAGGGAAAACCTTGTGGAGGCAAGGCGAGAAATCGTCAAATTGGCTCTTGAGGCTTTTGATATCACGGGCAGTCAACGTGCAAACGAGCTTGCAGACAATTTTACAGCCTATAAGGACAGTTTGGTCTGCCTTTTTCCCAATACTATTGAGACACTTACAAAGCTTAGGGCAGAAGGGTATCGTTTAGGGCTTATTACAAACGGTTCTTCAAAGGGACAACGGGCAAAGCTTGAACGTTTCGGCCTTCATTCTTTTTTTGAAATCATTTTAATAGATCAGGAGGTTGGTTTTGGAAAACCTGATATAAGAATTTATGAGCTTGGGCTTAAGCTTCTTGGCCTTTCTGTGGAGGATGTCTGGATGGTGGGGGACAATTTGGTATGGGATATTGAGCCGCCCAAATCCATGGCTATATTTACGGTATGGCACGATTACAAAAAGGCCGGGCTGCCGGCCAATCTATCTGCTGTCCCTGACAAGCAGATAAAAGACATCTCTGAGCTTTTGCAGGATTTGTGCTAGAACACACATTTAACTGTCTTTATAGGGTTGGTAGTTCCTTAAAACTGTAAAATTGGTATAATAAAATTATTAAGGAAAATAAAAGATAGAAAGGTGAGGTGCACTATGATAAAAAAGCCTGTTAAGGGAATCTATTTTGATCTGGGGTGGACTCTTTTTCGACCTGCTACAGGAGACTGGAAAATGACTCCTCTTGCACTTAAGCACATTCATCCGCAGGCGCTGAGCACGCTTTCTGTTGAAAGACAGAATGAGGCTTTTGCCATGGCCAATGCCTGCCTGGAAAATAGGGAGATGAAAACGGAAGCACAGGAATTGGAAGGGTACACCGACTTTTACAGAACCATGGCAAGCTGCCTTCCTGAAATACGCTTGTCACAGGAGCAGGCTGATCTGATTGCTTATGACAGAGTTAACAATGATGCCAATTATATTGTTTTTGACGACGCTAAAAGCACGCTGGAAGTACTTAAAGGAAAATATAAGCTGGGGCTTATTTCGGACACGGATCCTTCGGTTATCCGGGTTTTGAAAAATACCGGACTTTATGATTTTTTCGATACGATGACACTGAGCTTTGATGTTGGCAACACCAAGCCCAATAAGGGAATGTATTTGCATGCGTTAAACGAAATGAATTTACCTGCAAAAGAGACGCTATTTGTGGACGATAATGAAAAAAATCTGGAGGGTGCCTACGCCTTTGATATTCAACCTATCTTATTATTGTCCAGACCGAATTCCCGGGCCATTTCACACTATGCCAGCATTAAAAAGCTATCGGACCTTTTATTAATCCTATAATGCCTGTACGGACATTGGGAATTCCGCTGTATCCCTAGTCCTGCCAATCCTTCGCACATGTTTGTAATTTTTAACATAAGCTATCCTATAAGGCAACTTATGTCCATCGAAAATTAGAAACAGGGGTGCAACATGGAAGATAATACAAAATACAGTTCGTTTGAACCGGACGAGCTTGTTACACCGGAAGAACCGGAAGTATCAGATAATTCTGAGACTCCTGAGATTGA
>JAFADM010000280.1 GCA_023424865.1 Bacillota bacterium
TATAATCCAGCCTGAAGGCCTCGCTGCTATCTGCGGGCCATTGAAAATCGTCCTTGAGATTGAGGGCTGCGAACTGGAAATCATGGGCAATCTGTAAGACCCCATAGTGGCTGGGCGGATTAATAAACAAGCTTTCCTCAAACATTTTATTTCTCCTGTTCGTCTGCTGCAGTCCGGTTACAGGAAGGATACTTCCTGACCCGTTTTTATTGATAGCCCATTTGCATAAGCAATCCGGCTAAAAAGGGGGGGGGCGATGCCCCAAGCTTTTTTAATTAATAAGGGACAGGTAGGTGTCATAGTATGTCTGGTAGGTGTCGGCATAGGTTTGTGCGCCCATTTTATTCATTGACTCAACATAAGCGGCCCAACCGGCTTCAATATTTTCCTCACCGACAATAAAGCGTGCCCGGGATTGCTGTGAGAAGTTCTTCAGGTCTGCTGTGAGGGCGCTGATGGCTTTGGTGTCCTCTTCATTGAGAGACAGGGAGGGGAAGAGGGTAACAAAATACGGTTCGCTGAATTCGGCAGACATCTCATTGAGCCAAAGAGCATTGGACGATCCCTGACCCGCGTTGAATTCCTTGCGCTGCCAGCCACACCAGGAGCCGATAATGTTTTTCATCCAGCGGAAATTTTCCGCGCTTTCATAGCCCTCGGGCTGAGCCTTGTCCCAGGTTCCTGCTGATTTATCAATCCAGTTCCAGCCGACGCCTTCCTCGCCCACATAGGATACCCTGCCGCCTTCCTCCGAATAGAAGTAATCAAGCAGCCTTACCGTTGCCTCGGGATAGGGATTTGTAGCGGATATGGCCACGCCTCCCACTGAGAAGCCGGGTGAAGCGGTAACCATTTTCGTTGTGCTGAGGCTTGAGGTAAGTGCGTCGAATTGAGTATAGTCATAGCCCAGATCGGTACCCGCTGTTATGTACATGGCAGAGACGGAGGCGACCCCGATAAGATTTTTTTCCGCTTTGGCGCTTAACATTTCATCGGTCTGTATAAATACCTCATTATCAAGCAGGCCATCCGTATAAAGCTTGTTCATGTACAGCAAATATTCCTTGTAGGTGTCGGAGGTCTGAACGCAGTAGACTTTCCCTGCGGCATCCGCCGTAATGCCGAATGGGGCATCCATAGTATTGTAATTGATGCCCAGCGCGTTGAGTATAAGTCCGTCGATGGTGCTGCCGCTGACAAAGGAGAGGGGAATTTCATCATTGGCGTCGCCGTTACCGTTGGCATCCTGCTCCTTGAAGGCTTTAAGAACGATGTACAGCTCGTCGAGGGTTTCCGGAACCTTCAGCCCAAGGTTGGACAGCCATTTTTCATTGATCCAGTAACGGTTATGCATGTCCCTGGTAACGGGGCTTATAAGGGGCAGAGTATAGATGCTTCCGTTTCCCGAGGTCATCCCTGCTTTTGCGGCGGGATACTGCTCAAGGGCGGTTTTAAGGTTGACTCCATACTTGTCAACTAAATCATTCAAAGCCAGAAGCTGACCGCCGGATCCGTACTGCAAAAGCTCCGTCTGGGTAAAGCCTGCGCTTATAAAAAGATCCGGCAGGCTGTTGGATGCGAACATCAGGCCTTTTTGATCCTTCCAGGCGTCGCTGCTGTACCCGCGAGGCTCAAAGTTTATACCTGTTAGCTCTGTCAGATACTCCAGCTGAAGAGCGCCTTCCCATGTTGTAGCAAGTGAATTCATCGCGCCGGCGATGGTCAGGGTGATAGGTTTGTTAACAATAGGATACCCAGTTTCGTTAAAGTATTTTTCCTCCGGCGTTCCCGTCGCCGCGCTTGATTGCGGCAGCTGAGAAGCAGGCGTGCCGGTGTTGGAGCATCCGGCAGCCAGACTCAGCGCCGTAAAAAGGGTAAGTGCAATTGCAAACCGCTTTTTCATAATGAACCTCCTGAATCATATTTATTTATGCAGCAGGGAATCCCACAACATCATTTAATCAGCCTTTAACAGCCCCTATCATTACACCCTTCACAAAGAAACGCTGGAAGAAGGGATAAACCACCAGGAGCGGTATTGTGGAAATAATAATGGAGCAGTATTTGATCATGGAGCTGATACGGGCTTTAGCGGCGATGGACTCGGCAAGCTCCACATCAGCCAGCAAATCCGCCGATACCTGGCTTTGTATAAGAATTTCTCTTAGAAAAAGCTGCAAAGGGTACTTTGTCCTGTCCGTAAGGTAAATCATCGCCGTGAAATACTCATTCCAGTGGCCTATGGCGTAGTACATGGCCATGACGGCGATAATGGGCTTGGAGACAGGGAGTATGATTTTAAAGAAAAGTCTGAAATTGCTGCATCCGTCAATTTGAGCCGCTTCCTGAAGCTCAGGCGGAATGGTGCTGAAAAAGGTTCTGGATACGATTAAGTTATAAGCGCTGCACGCTCCGTTTATAACCATTAACAGCTGCGAATCCAGGAGCCCCAGGTTCTTAATGTTAATATAGGTGGCGATGAGCCCTCCGCTGAAGAACATGGTAATCAGCACTAAAATGGTTATGACGCCTCTCCCGATGAAATCCTTTCTTGAAAGAGTGTACGCCGCAGGAAGGGTGACAATCAGGGCTGCCATTGTCCCGGCGGAGGTGTAGCCGATGGTATTGGAATAGCCCAGCCAAATTTCCGAATAGCTCAGCATTCTCACATAGCCCTCCAGGGAGAAACCAACCGGCCAGAGCCACATTTGGCCTCCCGATACACCGGCCGGGTCACTGAAGGAGGCGCTGAGAATATAAATAAGCGGATAAACAACGATGATAAGAACCAGAAGCATAGCCAGATAATTAATCCAGTCAAATAAAATATCCGACGCGTGCTGTCTGTTTTTCTTTATATACAAAATAACATTCCCCCTACCACAGGCTGGTTTCTCCCACCTTTTTGGATATGTAATTAACTACGATAAGCATAATGGCGTTAATCATGGTATTAAAGAGATCCACCGCAGTGGAAAAGCCGAAATTTGCCTGAATCAGACCGACCTTGTATACATAAGTGGAAATGACCTCGGAGGCGCTGAGATTCAAGTCGTTCTGAAGCAAATAGATTTTTGCGTAGCCCAGAGACAATATGCTGCCGCATCGTAAAATCAGCAGAATGATTATTGTAGGAAGAAGAGAAGGAATATTGATATGAATAATTCGCTGTATCTTACTTGCACCATCCATGCGTGCGGCTTCATGGAGCTCCTCGCTGACCGAGGAGAGGGCGGCGATGTAGATAATGGAATTCCATCCGGTTTCCTGCCAGATATCCGATAGGGTATATATCCATTTGAACATGGCGGCGTCCTGCATAAAATTGTAACGCTCAAGGCCAATAGCTGCTA
>JAFADM010000602.1 GCA_023424865.1 Bacillota bacterium
GGATGCGCTCTACCTACTGAGCTATGAGAGCATTTATTAGAACAATGGAGCGGGTGAAGGGAATCGAACCCTCGCAATCAGCTTGGGAAGCTGATGTTCTGCCATTGAACTACACCCGCATGCTAGAATCCATGTTTAAATCGCTAACAACGTCTTAACCATGTTTCATTAATCATGCAGCGAAATTTATTTTAACATAGACCTATCCGATTGTCTACCCCTTTTTTTCAGGTATTTTTTACGTTTTAATCCTCGTCTTCGTCGTCTCTCTCATACTCTTCCTGCTCATCAGCAGCCTCCCTGTCTGAAGCCCCTGTCTCGTCTCCATCAGCAAGGTGCCCGCCTACAGGTTCCCCCAGTGCTTTGCGCTTCAAATTCTGCAAATCACCGTGAATATTAAACAGGAGAAGGAAGAACTCAAAGATAACCCGCAAAATCAGCTCGAGAACCAAAAGGCCAATAAGTCCATTGAGGAAATTGGCCGCGAACATAGCCACCACACCAATAACCAGAATAACAAGGGCTGCGGCCATATAAAGAATTTTAGCAATGACCCGGCTGACCATTATTTCAAAATTAAGAATATCGTAGAGATAATCGGTAAAGCGGGTATAGCGTTTTCCGCTTTTGGGCACAAGAAACAGAAAGTAGATCCAGATGGACACAATGACAGCACCTGTAATAATGTACGGCAGAGAGCCGCCCAGTGCCAAGGTTATTTTATTGGCCATTGAGAAAAAACCAAGTTTTAAAAAGCCTTCCATAAGCTTACCTCCAATTAACCCCTTTTTATTTATGGTTACGCTTTTCCATAAGCGTTTCTGCCAGCCTCACCGCCGAATAGGCGTCGGACGAATAAAAGGCGCCGAAGCTTTCGGCAAAGTCCTTGTCAAGGACAGCCCCGCCCACCATCACAGAAAGGTCCAGGCCCTCTTCTCGGAGCTTTTGCGCCACAAGCGGCATTTCATTCATGGTTGTGGTCATAAGGGCGGAAAGGGCCACTATATCCGCATTATTTGTCTTTGCTGCGTCGATTATGCACTCTGAGGATACATCCTTGCCCAGATCCACCACTTTAAAGCCATAGTTTTTAAGAAGAAGTCCCACGATATTTTTTCCTATATCATGCACATCCCCCTTAACCGTTGCCAAAACAACCGTTCCCTTATCCCTGGCCTCAGGCCCCCGCTCCTTTTCAAGCTCCGGAGTCAGAAGGGTCATCGCCTTTTCCATCGCCTCTGCGCCACGGATAAGCTGGGGCAAAAAGTATCGCTTCTCTTCATAAAGGCGGCCAACCTCTTGAATAGCCGGAATCAGCCCTTCGTCAATGAGCCGCTGAGGCGCTTCTCCCCCTATAAGAGCATTTCGCACTATTTCGCAGGCCATATCCCCGGAGCCCTTTAAAATAGCATCAAACAAGGGGGATTTGCCCGCTTTTATTTCAGGGTCATAAGGTCCCTGGGGTTCTGTCTTTACCGGTTTAGCCTCGGCAGCAGGTTTTTCCTTTCGGATTTCAGGATGAGCCCCATGCCATTCAATATAGGCAAGCCCGCTTTTATCTCTGGCCTTTAACACATCCCCTGCCCGCTTAATGAGCATCATCTGCTCATTGTTCGGGTTCATGATGGCCGTACTCAGGCCGCTTTTCATTGCCATGGCCAAAAACGCGGAATTTATGTTTTCCCGGGCAGGCAGGCCAAAGGATACATTGGAAAGCCCCACCACAGTATTGACACCGTATTTGTCCGTGCACCAGGAGATGACCTCCAGAGCCTCCAGCGCCGCATCCTGATTGGATGCCACGGTCATAACCACTCCGTCCACCAAAAAGTCTTCTTTTCCAAGACCAAGCTTTTTGGCTTCGGCAGCAACCTTCCGAATGATTTCAATACGTTCACGGGCATTTTCAGGAACCCCCTTGTCATCCACCGGGAGAAGCACAAACATGGCCCCGTACTTTTTGGCCAGGGGAAGGATTTTTGTGAGCTTTTCCTCTTCTCCCGACACGGAATTGATAACCGCCCTCCCCGGATAAATTCGAAGGGAAGACTCCAGCGCAGCCGGATTGGAGCTGTCCAGAAGAAGCGGCGCTGAAACCGCGTCGCATACGGCATGAACCATGGACTTAAGGGTTTTTTCCTCATCAATGCCCGGAACCCCTGCATTCACATCCAGAAGCAGCGCCCCTGCTTCTACCTGCTCACGGGCCATTTCGGACACATAGTCCATATCCCCTTTTATAAGCGCTTCCTTTAGAGCCTTTTTGCCTGTAGGGTTCAGCCTTTCCCCAATAACAGCCATGGGCAGTACGGGGGAAATCTCCTCTGTTTTTCTGTTGGAGCAGGCAAGACTAACAGCTTTACGCTGAATTTTTTTTGGCGCAAGGGCTGCGGTTATTTCGGTCAGCTTTCGAATATGCTCCGGAGTTGTACCGCAGCACCCGCCAAGGGCGTTCACTCCGGCATCAACCAGCGCTTCGGCGTAGGAAGAAAAGCTCTCCGCATCCATATCAAAAACCGTTTTACCATCAATGAGCTTTGGAAGTCCTGCATTGGGCTTGGCAATAAGGGGTACCTTTGCATAGAGCTTCATCTGCCGGATGATTTCAACCATTTCGGCAGGGCCTCCTGAGCAATTACAACCTACCGCGTCCGCACCCAGGCTTTGCAGAGTTACAAGACCGCTTACAGGATCCGTTCCCATAAGGGTTCTGCCCCCGGGCTCAAAGGTGAGGGTAGCCATTACAGGAAGGTCACTCAGCTCCCTGACTGCAATCAGGGCTGCCCGGGCCTCCTGAAGATCCATCATGGTTTCGATGACAAACAAGTCCACACCGCCGTCAAGAAGGCCCTTAATTTGTGCTTTAAAGCTTTCCACCGACTCTTCAAAAGAGATTTGGCCAAACGGCTCTAAAAGGGCACCACAGGAGGAAATATCACCGGCTGTAAGACAGGCTCCGCCTCCCGCCTCCCGGGTAATAGCCGCAAGACGGCGGTTTATTTCATAGGTTTCTTCAGACAGGCCATAATCCTCAAGCTTTAAGGACGATCCGCCAAAGGTGAAGGTATAAAGGATTTTGGTGCCGGCCTCTCTGTAGGCGCTCTGTACTTTTAAAAGCGCCTCAGGATTTTCCATGGCCCACTTTTCCGGGCAGACACCTACGGGCATACCGTAATGGTGCATCTGAGTGCCGGTGGCTCCGTCCAGAAGTACAATTTTATCCTTGAATAGTTTCTGAAATTCCCTGCGTGTCATTTAACCGCACCCCTTAACTAATCTCTAGGCCATTCCCGCAACCGCGAAAACCGATTTCTCAGGAAGAAGCAAACACGCCTGGTTTATTTCAATCCCCAGCCTGTGCGCTTCCAATATTCTATAAATATCCTTCTGCTGGTTTAAGTGGAAATCTCCGTAACCCGGACTGTAGCGGTAACGGGTAAGGGATTTTCCGCTGCGTCTGAGGAGCAGGGAAACCTGACTCATGACAAAATCCAAACCTGCATCGGTAATTTCCGATGCGGCTGCATCAAGAACCACGGCATCACTCATCCGCTTTGCCTCCTGAAGCCTTCGAATTTCGTCCATAATGAAGCTGCCGCCTGTTGCTCCCATAATTAGAGCCTTTTCACTGTCGGCAAGAAACCGGGCAATACTGCGTCCCTTTAGAAGCGTTCCGTCCTCCAGACCTATTTCTTCCTCTCCCTTGGACACAATTCCAAGAAAGCGATAGGCCGCGGTTATGTCCAAAAAGCCCTCCGCCTTCCCGATAAGGCGCTCGATTTCTCGCTGCTCTTCCGGAGGGATTGAGGTTTTCAGCTTATGAAAACCCAGACGGGTATAAATAAGACTTTTGTCATAAATCGGTTTCAAATGTTTGATTATCTTTAGTTCATCCATCGTCTGTTCATTCCGCCTCTTCCACGTGCAATAACTGGAAAAGAATGGCCCTGTGAGAATTTCTGTTCTTTTGCCTGTTTCCTGATTTTTACATTGTCTTACTGTTAAAAAAAAGCCGCATGTTGTCATGCAGCTTTTCACTTGGCTTACGTCCTTTTTTATACAAGCGCGGGTTGGCTGTAACCGTTTTTAAAGATTTCCTCAAATTCATCGGAATCAATACGTTCCTTTTCAAGAAGGGCGCTGGTTATATCCTCCAGCTGCTTCCTGTTTACCGTCAGAATCTCTTTTACCCGGTTATAGGCACCATCAATAATTTTCTTAACCTCGGTATCAATTTTCGAGGAGACTTCTTCGCTGTAATTTCTGGCATGTGCATAGCTCTTACCCAGGAATACCTCGTCGTTTTCATCACCGAATACCAGATTACTGAGCTCGTCACTCATACCGTACTTGGTTATCATATCCCTGGCAATAGAGTTGGCATGCTTAAGGTCACTGGAAGCACCTGTACTGATTTCACCTAAAATCAACTCCTCGGCAGCTCTGCCGCCAAGGGCCACAATAATTTGCTCAACCAGCTGGGCTTTAGTGGTGTATTGCCTGTCTTCATCGGGCTTAAAGGAGGTAAAGCCCCCTGCGCGTCCGGATGGAATGATGGTTACACGATCCACCTTCACGGTAGTGGAAACTGCCCTTACGGCAATGGCATGACCGGCCTCATGATAAGCGGTAATACGCTTTTCCTTATCATTGATGACCCGGCTTTTCTTCTCAGGGCCCATCATGACCTTGTAATTGGCTTCCTTAATTTCTTCCATGGTAATGGTCTTATAATTCTTACGTGCAGCCAAAAGTGCGGCTTCATTAAGAAGGTTTTCCAGGTCGGCTCCTGTAAAGCCGGGTGTGGTTTTGGCAATATCCTTCAGATCCACAGCCTCGTCTATGGGCTTGTTCTTTGAATGAACCTTCAGGATCTCTTCGCGGCCCTTAATATCGGGATAGCTTACAACCACGCGGCGATCAAAACGGCCGGGGCGCATAAGCGCGGGATCCAATATGTCAGGGCGGTTGGTGGCTGCCAGTATAATAACACCTTCATTAATACCAAATCCGTCCATTTCAACCAAAAGCTGATTCAACGTCTGTTCGCGTTCATCATGTCCGCCACCCAGGCCTGCACCTCTGTGACGGCCTACGGCATCAATTTCATCAATAAACACGATACAGGGAGCATTTTTCTTTGCCTGTTCAAAAAGATCACGTACACGGGATGCACCAACACCCACAAACATTTCAACAAAGTCAGAACCGCTTATGCTGAAAAAGGGTGTTCCTGCTTCGCCTGCAACAGCCTTAGCAAGCAATGTTTTACCGGTACCCGGAGGGCCTACCAGAAGCACGCCCTTGGGGATACGCGCTCCCAGCTCTTCATATTTTTTAGAGTCCTTAAGGAACTCAACGATCTCTTCCAGCTCTTCCTTTTCTTCGTCAGCACCGGCCACATCACTGAAGCGCACTTTAAACTTGCTGTCCTCATGAGCCATGCGGGCCTTGCTTTTACCGAAAGACATAACACGGTTGCCGCCGCCCTGGGACTGCTGTATA
Source organism: Bacillota bacterium (assembly GCA_023424865.1). The sequence continues at coordinate 5,506 of JAFADM010000602.1, forward strand.
AAAAAGATCCAGAAAAACACGAACAAAATAACCATAGCGAACATGGGCAGCATTTCAAGCCACCAAGGGGGCGTCGAAACCTTTTCCATGTCGTATTCCACAAGCTTGTTCTCATCATAGGCCTTATTGAGAAGATTCACAAAGGACTCCAATGAAAGAAAGCTCACATTATACTTGTACTCGTTGGAATAGGAACCCGAGGTATTAATTAGGTTTACCTCCGCATGAAGCGTGCGTACGGTAACCATTTTCACATTTCCTGCTTCAAGCTGCGTGCGGAAGTCGGAAAAGCGCATATCCGAAGGGTTGCTCAAATTGGAATACATCATTATTACAAGCGCCATGATGACGAATATGATTACGTAAAAACTAAAACCCCTAATATTCTTCAATAAATTCAACCTCCTGTAAAACCCTGAACACTCTATCTTAAGTCTACTAAAATGCCATTCCTAGTCATTGTATAATCGTATCATAGTACTTTTTAAAAAACAACCTTATATTTCCTCTACAACGCACACATCCGGCAGATTGCGGTATTTCTCGGCATAGTCCAAACCGTATCCGACCACAAATTCATCCGGGATGACAATTCCGCGATAGTCCGGCTCCAGGCTGACTTTGCGCCTTTCGGGCTTGTCAAGAATGGTGCAGATACGGACGCTGGCGCAATGCTTCGCTCCGAAAAGGTCCTTAAGGTATGTAAGCGTCAGCCCCGTGTCGATTAAGTCCTCCACGATAAGGACATGCTTGCCTGTTATATCGTAATCAATATCCTTCAGTATTCTCACAACGCCTGAGGATACGGTAGAATTTCCGTAGCTGCTTACCGAAATAAAATCCAGGCTTACCGGTATGCTGATAGCTCTTGCAAGATCGGAAAGGAACATAAAGCCGCCTTTCAAAACCCCCACCAGTAAAAGCTCCTTGTCCTTATAATCCTTTGAAATCTGAGCTGCCAGCTCCTCTGTTTTTACCTTCAGCTCATCCCGGCTTATCAAAACCTTCATCCTTGTCATTTTTAGATTCCTCCGCAATAGCATTATGCTCGATTCATTAGTATCTTATAGCCTCGAAGCACCAATAAAAATCAAGTTATTCCGGCGGTGCTTCTTTGATTTACGGGCGCAGCCCCTTTGTTTCACAGGCATAGCCTGTTTAGTTTACAGGCATAGCCTGCTTCGTTTGCAGGCTATGCCTGCGTAGATTATGGGCATAACCCGCTTAAATTACGGGCATAGCCCGCTTTAGCGATTAATCCATTTCCCGGTCTTAAGTGTTGTCAATCCAGGTAAGAACCGCAATTTGCCGGGTTAGGGAGCTAATTTTGCAAGCTTCGGACGTTCGCACCCCTATTGCCCAGATAATGCGGTTATCCTTTGCCAAAAGAGGAATTTGTCCTCTCTTTTCAAAAGGTATTTTTTTATTGATAAAAAGTTCCTTAAGCTTTTGTTCCCCGGGGCCCCCCTTCGGTCGTATCCGATCCCCATTTCTTCGGCACCTTATATCTATTCCACCTTCAAAAGCACCATAATCAAAGAGCTGGATCATGCTTTCCTCAGGCATGGACTTTAGGCTTCCGAAAAGGTTTTGGGCTTCTTCACGGCAAAGAAGCTCTGCCTTTAAACAGCCGAAGACCTCAGGTACAGGGGTTATACCGGGAATAGCCGCCGGGCGGCAAAAATCCGTAAGGTCTTTTTTCCCTTTAAAAACGTCTGTCCGGTCACCTTTCAAAAATTCAAGAAGACCATAATCCGTTTTTACCGTGACTCTTTCGGGCAGCATCAGGTATTTTCCTGTTATATTCTTGCCGCAGAGAGCTAAAATATCCTCCACATGCACGGATTCCAAATTTTTTTTACTGCCGTTGAGACGGGACCATATAAGTCTTACCGCTCTTCGGGAAAGAACAGGCTTTGCTGCTGCCAGCCCTTTTGCATCCACCACTAGGTAGTTTCCGCCACTGTCCAGGAGAACCCGATCTAATAGCTCGCCGGCAAGCTCCTCCAAGAATTGATTTTCCTCATAAGCCCTTTTAGAAAGGGAAATAAGGGGCTTTACCGGATCCAGTCCCATTTGCTTTCGGATAAAGGGAAACACCTGATTTCGAACTCGGTTTCTCTGGTAATCATCGGATAAATTGCTGCTATCCACCCTGTAGGAAAGGCCCTGACTCTTTAAATAAGCCAGAATTTCATCCCGTCCTGCATCCAGAAGCGGCCGAAGCAGCTCCCGGGGCTTATCTCCCGGCTTTACTTCATTTCCCAGCGAAAAGGCAGCCAGTCCTTCCAGACCCGCGCCCCGCATTAAATTCATAAAAACCGTTTCCGCCCGATCCTCCCGGTTGTGGGCAACGGCTATAACCTGATATCCCGCTTCCTCCATGGCCTGCTTTAAGAAGGCATAGCGCACCAGCCTTCCTACTTCCTCCTCGGAAAGACCTTTTTCAGCGCTTAATTTTCCCACATCTGCGCGAAAAATACGGCAGGGAAGGTCTGCCTTTTTACAAAAATTAAGAACAAACCCTTCATCCCCGTCGGATTCATTTCCTCTTAGCAGATGGTTAACGTGAACGACTTGAACTTTAATGCCCAAAGGTTCACGAAGCCTGCTTAAAAGGCTTGCAAGGCATATGGAATCCGCCCCTCCCGAAAGTCCTGCTATAATGCCAAAAGGGCGGCGGCCTTCCGCCGAGGCTTCCACGGCTTCCCTGACCCTGTGATAAAGAGGGTGCTCAGCCATGGCTCGTACCGGCGGATCCGGTACCGTAAGCCTTATCATCGTACAGACGGTTGCCGAACTTGGTATATTGAGGAATCCACGCCAGATCCACGGTTCCGGTGGAACCGTTTCTGTGCTTGGCAATGATAACCTC
>JAFADM010000010.1 GCA_023424865.1 Bacillota bacterium
TCTAATTGGAGTCATCCAATGACCAACCCAAACAAGAAAAAACCTTTTCCAAGGAGGCCGGTACCATGCAGCTTGTTGTGGACAGAGAATCCCAGACCCCCATTTATCTTCAGCTTGTCAATCAAATTAAAAACAGTATAATAGGCGGCAGTCTGCTGCCGGGAACTGTTTTGCCCCCGGAACGCAAGCTGGCCGAAAGCCTGGGGGTTAACCGCAGCACCATCATTACGGTTTACAGGGAGCTTAAAGCCGATGGTCTGGCCGATGCTCATGTTGGAAAAGGGACGGTGGTTAAGCTCAGTGATGACGGAATGTACGGGGAGGACCCCCGGGAGCTTGCCCCCTCCTATCGTCAGCTTTTCAGCCAGACAGCAGAACGGGCAGCGGATCCCATGCTCCGTCAGCTTCTCGAAATGGCCAACCGAAAGGACCTTATTTCTTTTGCGGCGGGCATATCTCCCTTTGATACGGATCCCCTGGATGCGCTTAAGGGAATTGAAGCGGAGCTTGTATCGGATGGTCAGTATGCGCTTAAGCATACGCCTACCGAAGGGCTGCCTGAGCTTCGGGAAGCGGTGCGGTGCTTAATGGAAGACAGGGGTGTTTCATCCAGGCTGGAAGAGACCTTAATACTCTCCGGCTCCCAACAGGGAATAAATCTTACGGCCCGGGCACTGATTGATCCGGGAGATATCGTGCTGGTGGAGGAGCCCTCCTTCTTTTGCGCTCTTCAGATTTTCCATGCGGTAGGAGCCCGTATAGTGGGTGTACCCATGGACGAAGAGGGCCTGCGGACGGACGTTCTGGAAACCCTTCTTAAACGCTGCCGGCCCAAGCTTTTGTATACTATGCCTACCTTTCAGAATCCCACCGGGATTTGCATGAGCGCAAACAGAAAGAAGCGGCTTTTGGAGCTGGCTAAAAAGCACGAGTTTCTCATCCTTGAGGATGATCCCTACGGGGATATTGCCTTTGACGGAGAAAGGCCCGGTACGCTTAAGGAAATGGATACCTGCGGCTATGTTATTTATTTGAGTACCTTTTCAAAAGTGCTCTTCCCCGGCATACGCATCGGATGGATGACGGCGCCGGAGCCTGTTACCCGGCAAATCGCCCTTTTAAAGCAGCTGGAGGATCTTCATGCCAACAGCCTTTCCCAATGGCTGGTGCTTCGCTTTTTAAAAAGCGGCGCTTATAAGGGCCATGTCCAATGGCTCTGTCAGGAATACGGGCAAAAAAGGGATAGAATGCATCAGGCCTTAAAGGCCATAAAAAATACCTCCCTTCATTGGATTAAACCCAAAGGCGGCTATTACATATGGCTTAAGCTGCCGGAGGGCATTCCACATATGACGCTTCTGGTTCGCGCCGGCGAAAAGGGTGTGGTCTATGTCCCAGGTACTGCCTTTTATACCGGGGACCGGGGAGGAAGCTTTATACGCCTTAATTTCACCTATCCTAAAAGAGAAGAGATTACCGAGGGCATCAGGAGGCTGGATGCGGCCATTCATGAGCTGAAGGCCAAGGACAGGCCCTCAGGAGGCAAATACGCTCATTCTCTGGCTCCCATAATCTAAAGCGGGCTATGCCCGCCGCCCTTTTGAAACCAAGCGCCGAGGATACAACCGTTTATAGGCGCAAAATAAGTTGGCTGCGGCCTTTCTCATGTGGGAAAGGCCGTCAATAGAATGTTAGGAGGTCAAAACTATGACACTCAGCTTTGCCAAACGCATGAACGGCATGAAGGCATCGGAAATCAGAGAAATTTTAAAGGTAACTGAAAATCCGTCCATCATTTCCTTTGCCGGAGGGCTTCCGGCACCGGAGCTTTTTCCTGTGGAGGAACTGGCCCGGGTAACTGAAGCCTTGCTGGCAGGAGAGGGGAGAAGAGCTCTGCAGTATTCGTCCACGGAGGGATACATGCCCTTGCGCAGCCATATTGCCCGCAGAATGAACCGGCTTTTAAAAACCTCGATTGACGAGAAACAGCTTCTGATCACCAGTGGATCCCAGCAAGCCCTGGATCTTATAGGAAAGATTTTTCTGGATGAGGGGGATGAAGTGCTTCTGGAAAGGCCCTCCTATCTGGGCGCCATTCAGGCGCTTCGGGCGTATGAGCCCCGCTTTGTGGAGGTGGAAACGGATTCGGAGGGTATGCTTCCCGATGCACTGGAAGCGGTGCTGAAGGCCTCCTCACGGAGAAAGCTCATCTATGTCATACCTGATTTTCAAAATCCCACTGGAAGAAGCTGGTCCCTTGAAAGACGCAAGGCCCTGGCAGAGCTTTCACTGAAATACGGGGCCGTGGTTGTGGAGGATAACCCTTATGGTGAGCTCCGGTTCCAGGGGGAAGCTTGTCCCTCGGTTTTAGCTCTGGGGGGATCGGAGAACCTTATCCATCTGGGAACGTTTTCAAAAACCCTTTGTCCAGGCCTTCGGGTAGGCTGGATAGCGGCGTCGGGAGTTATTCTGGAAAAGCTTGTTCAGGTGAAGCAGGGAGCGGACTTACATACCTCCACCTTTAATCAGATGCAGATTGCCGCCCTTCTGGACAGCTTCGATTTGGATGCTCATGTGTCCCGTATTCAAAAAGTCTACGGAGAAAGACGTGATGTTATGCTTGAAGCCATGAAGGAGGCCTTCCCCCAGGAGATCCAATATACCCGTCCGGAGGGAGGTCTTTTTACCTGGGTAGAGCTGCCGGAGGGCGTAAATGGAAGACATTTGTTCCAAAAGGCAGTTGAAGCCGGTGTGGCTTTTGTGCCGGGAGGCTCTTTTTACGCCTGTACACCAAGAGAAAACACTTTCCGCATGAATTATTCCAATATGCCGGAGCCCCGCATCCGGGAAGGCATACAACGCCTCTCCCAGGCACTTGCAGCCATGCTGCACAGCTGAGGGAGTGCGCTATTTCCCTTTTCGATATTTTTCAATGGCTTCTTCCCGAGCCAGGGCCGTGCCCTCGTCCAGGGCAAGGAGAATTTTCTCCAGGGTGGATTCGCCTCCTTCTTCACCATAGGCAACCTCTATGGATGAAAGGAGAAGGCTCTTAAGCCTTTTGGATTCCTCGTTGATTTTCCTTTTATCCTCGTCGGAAAGCTCCACCTCCGGCACCTTTAAGGGTTCCGGTAGAGAGGGAGCTTTTTCACGTCCCAGAAGAAAGTCCACGCTGACATTGTAAAAGTCCGCCAGCTTTTGTGTCATGGCAAGGTCAGGCTCGCTTTTGCCGGTTTCGTATTTGGTATAGGTCGTCCGGTCAATGCCCAGTATAGCGGCTACCTGATTCTGCTTGAGCTTGCGTTCCAGACGCAGCTGCCGTAATGTTTCGTGAAAGATCATGAAACATCCTCCCTGTTTTCTATGCTAATAGAGATTATAGTTCTTATCTTGTATTTTATGTGAAAAATTTTCACCTCACAATGTGTGTGATAAATCTCCACAACCCATCTTGACTTGTGGACAATTATCACATAAAATGGAATAAAGAGTGAAGTGTCATCACTTTTTGGGAGGCGATTCCGTGCAGATCATGAGGGAAAAGCGCATGTCAGCCCGTTTAACCCAGGGGGAGCTTGCTTATAGAGTAGGAGTCGATCGAACGACTATCTCAAAAATTGAAAGAGGTGTCCGCCCATCCGTTGAGACCGCCCAAAAGATCGGCCAATGTCTGGGCTTTAACTGGACTTTGTTTTTTGAAAAAAAAGACATGCCGGGCCCTCCTTGAAGTCTGCAGGACGCTGCCGGTCCCGGAGCTGCCTGGGCAGAGCCGCTCTGCCCAGGTAAAAAGGGGGAAACCTCCGGGCCGGCTATTTCCTATTCTCCGCTCTGCTTGTACTTTCTGTATTTCAATGGCGAAAGCCCTGTCCGGGTTTTAAAGCAGCTGCAAAAATAATGCTCATCGGCAAAATGCAGTGTAAGACTGATTTCTTTTACAGGCAGCAGTGTATCCTTTAAAAGGATGCATGCATAATCTATTTTTCGGTTCAGCAAATAGGTATAGGGCGTAATGCCGTATTCCTTTTTAAAGGTACGGATAAGCTGAGAGGGAGAAAGGAAAAAATGCTTTCCCAGGGCGTCCAGTGTTATTCGATCGGCCACATGCTGTTCCAGGTAGTTTTTTATAAGCAGCGCTCCGGAGGGAGCATTTTTCATGCTTAAATGCCATTGATCCTTTATTTTTATAAGCATTTGGTGAAAGAGAAGAGCAGCTTCACGAAACTGTGTCCGGGGGCCTTTTTCCCATGATCCGGCAAGGTCCAGCATGGCTGAAAAATCCGCCGACAGGTCGAAGGCTGGAATATAATGCACATCCTCCAGTCCATAGGCCTTTAATAAATGGTCGATGAGAGGGCCCTCCAGATTGAACCAGATTTTTGTCCAGGGCGCTTTGTCGTCGGAATAGTACAGATGGTTCTGCCCCTCGTGAAGTATATAAATGTCGCCCTTTGCGGGGTAATAGGTGCGGTTGTTGGTTATAACCGTTCCCTGCCCCTCAAGAATATATTCAAAAACACAGATGGAAGCCTTTTTTCTTGTGATGCGGTAGGTTCCGTCGCAATAGGATATGCCCGCCATTTGAATACGGAAGGCCTCCTCTCTTAACACGCCGGGAGGAAAGTGGATAATATCCTCATGCATGCGCATATTCCTCACTTTTTCACTCAGATTTTCTATTTTTATTAAGGTTACCATCAATATAATATAAAAAGGAGGGCGGCAGCAAGCCGTGACCCTAAAAAATCTGACCCTTGCGGAGGGAGAGGAACAAATGAGCTTAATGAATGAAAACCTGTCTGTTAAGGCAAAGGATATTCCGAGGCCTGAGCATCCCAATCCACAGATGGTGAGAGCACAGTGGCTAAATCTCAACGGCAGCTGGGATTTTGAAATGGATCATGAGAAAACGGGCCTTAAAAGGGAGCTGTTTAAGGCGCCGAGCCTTTCGGGAAAAATACGGGTGCCTTTTTGCCCTGAAAGCAGGCTTTCCGGTATCGGCTATACGGACTTTATTCCCGCGGTATGGTATAAAAGAAGCTTCAGGCTTCCCGAGGCCTGGAATGGCCTTCGTACTCTTCTTCATTTCGGGGCTGTGGATTATGACGCCCGGGTATGGGTAAACGGTCAGCCCGCCGGTTTTCACAGAGGGGGCTATTCCTCCTTCACCCTGGACATTACGGATTGCCTGTTGCAGGGAGAGGATAACCTCATCACCGTTTATGCCGAGGATGATGTAAGAACGGGCCTTCAGCCCGGAGGCAAGCAAAGCGTGGAAAGGCTTTCCAGCGGCTGCTGCTATACCCGTACAACCGGTATCTGGCAGACCGTGTGGCTGGAGGGCGTACCCAAAACCTATTTGTCGGGCATAAAGCTTATTCCGGATCCTGAGAACGCCTGTGTCCATATTACCGGGCAAGTTTATGGGGGGAAAGGAAATGAAAGGCTGGAGGCCACCGCCTTCTATGAAGGCCGAAGCTGCGGAACCGGGAGCGGATTGCTTTCAGGAAACCAGGTTAAGCTGACCCTAAAGCTTTCCGAGGTTCATTTATGGGAACCGGGGCAGCCAGACCTTTACGATCTTAAGCTGACGCTTTTTAAGGACGGTCAGGCCCTGGATGAGGTAAAAAGCTATTTCGGCCTTCGTACGGTTGTGATCCGGGGCAAAAAGATACTTATTAACGGCAAATCGGTATTTCAGCGGCTTATTCTGGATCAGGGCTTTTATCCGGAGGGCATTTACACGGCGCCCACCGAAGAGGATCTTAAAAAGGATATTGAAATCAGTATGGAAATGGGCTTTAACGGCGCCCGTCTCCATGAAAGGGCCTTTGAGCCCCGCTACCTCTACTGGGCGGATAAGCTGGGTTATCTGGTATGGGGAGAGCATGCCAACTGGCAGCTGGATATAACGACCTCCATGGGGCTGGAACGCTTCCTTCCCGAATGGATGGAGCTTGTGGAGAGGGATTACAACCATCCGGCCATTATAGGCTGGTGCCCCTTCAATGAAACCTGGGATAAAGCCACCTTCAATGAAAAGACAGGGGAAAAGGAGCAGGTAAGGCAGGATGACCAGGTTCTGGCTATTGTGTACCGTGCAACCAAGCTTTTAGACCCCACACGGCCGGTTATCGACACCAGCGGCAATTTTCATGTGGAAACCGATGTGTTTGATGTCCACGATTACGAGCAGAATCCTGAGCTTTTCAAGGCCCACTACGAGCCTATGAAAAACGGGGGAGAGGCCTTCGTAACCTTTCCCGACAGGCAGAGCTACGCAGAGCAGCCCTATATGGTCAGCGAGTACGGCGGTATCTGGTGGAATCCGGGACAGCTTGATGAAGAAGGCTGGGGCTACGGGGGTACGGAAAGCCGGCCTCAAAACGAGGAGGCTTTTCTGGCCCGGTACGAGGGCCTCACAGGCGCTCTTCTTGACAATCCTTATATTACCGGGTTTTGCTATACCCAGCTCTACGATGTGGAGCAGGAGGTTAACGGACTTTATACCTATGACAGAAAGGCAAAATTTAAGCCGGAGCTGCTTCATGCCATAAATTCCCGCCCGGCGGCCATAGAGGGTTAGATGAAAGCCAAAGGCCCTGTGGAGTAAATAATCTGCCCAGGTATAAACCCTGCTCCGGCGCCCGGGCTTTCCTATTCCCAATCAAAGTTTAAACCCTCCGATGTTGCATTATGCAAAATTGTATGCTATAGTACCTTATAGCTCGAAAAGGGCTACCTGAATAGTTTAACTTGAGGCAAAGGCGCCCCATGGACGCCTTTGCTTTTTTGTATGTATACGGGTAAGACTCATCCGACATGGCAAGAAGCTCTGTGGGCAGCGCATAATCAGCATGGAGGACCAAATGAAGAGATTACTTAAAAATGCCAACATCCTTACTATGAAGGATAATCAGATTCTTTACCGCACGGATCTTCTCATTCGTGACAATGAAATTTTGGCTATAGGAAAAGATTTACCCAGTGAAAATGGAGATGTAATGGACTTAACCGGGCACTACCTTATGCCCGGTCTTTTTGATGCCCATGTTCATTACAACACCAGTGAAATGGGTCCTCTTTTTCTGGCAAACGGCATAACGGGGGTGCGAAACATGCAGGGGGTATCCCGGCATCTGGAATACGGTGCGGAAATACTGGCAGGAAAGCGGATCGGCCCTTATATTTATTCCACAGGACAGCTCTATGACGGCAAGCAGACCTGGCAGAGCCTTAAGGTAATAAGCTCGGAGGAGGAGGCTGAGAAAGCCGTATATGATACGGCTGAAGGCGGCTTTCAATGGGTGAAAACCTACACCGCCATTGCGGATAATGTCTATCTTCATTTAATGAAAACAGCCCAAAAGGCCGGTATTAAGGTGTGCGGACATATGAGCTATACCCTTGACAGCAAGGTTCTGGCCGATTTGGGCTACCATTGCGTGGAGCATTCAAGCAGCCTGCCCAAGCACCCCGCGGATATTGAATACATCGCCCGTTCGGGGATGTGGTTTTGTCCCACTCAGGTAGTGTGTGAAACTCTTCCGGATTATGTTTGGGACGGTAAGCGCCTTTGCGGTATTCCCTATTACGACTATGTTCCCCAGGTAAACCGAAGCTACTGGGAAGAGCATAACAAGGGGATTATTGAGGGCTATAAAAACAGGGGCATTAAGCCTGACATCAATGTCATTATTGAAAGGGGAAGGGTGTTTATGAAGCATTCCGCCAGGATCCTTGCCGGATCCGACTGCGCCTACCCGGGGCTGGTGGCAGGCTTTTCCCTTCATGACGAGCTTTCAAGGCTTGTGAAGCTTTATGGCATGACCCCTTATGAGGCCCTGCGGGCAGCTACCGTAAACCCTGCGGAGCATGTGGGGGAGGAAGACAGAAAAGGCAGGCTCCGCCCTGGAATGGATGCGGATATCCTTATTTTGAAAGGCAATCCCTTGGCGGATATTGATAACACCAGAAGCATCCATGGCGTTATTCAGGGTGGCAGGCTTTTTGACAGGACGGCGCTGGATTCCCTGTTGGAGGGAGTTAAAGCTTTAGGGGAGGCGGAAATTGAGATCCTGCTGCGATGAGAACCTCCTTGTTTAATTCTGAGGTATGCTTATGTCAAAGAAATAAAAAGTGAAGCTTTCTTGAAATATGCAATTTGTGATACAAAAAACTTCATTGAATTAATCCGTGTTATATTTATGTGTGCTAAAACTGTATAAAATAAAGGCGAATATATCAGCGCTATTATAAAAATGGCAGAATAGCGTTTTGAAATTGCATATACATATTGCATTTTGCAAAATGCAATGCTATAATCAATTCAAGCTTAAATGAGAGCAATGTTTAACCGCGTATTGAGGCAAAGGGGCCTATGGAAGCGATTCCTAGGCTCTTTTTGTTTTTTTCCGGCAATGATGGCACAAAAGAGCTTAAAAACGATTGGAGGAGAATAAAGAATGAAGAAGTTAAAAGCAGCCCTTTCTCTTTTATTGACAGCAGGTATGGTCACTCTTTTTATCGCCGGCTGTTCACAAAGCACTACCACGACGCCTTCACCAACATCTTCCGGTTCCGGAACACCATCCGCTTCGCCTTCCCAAAGCCCGGAAAAGAAGCAAATTATTACGGCCAATATAACCACAGAACCGGCCCAATTGAATTCTGTTCTTGCCATTGACGTTCCGTCCATGAATATCCTTCTGTCGGTTCAGGAGGGACTTGTAAGGCTTGATCAAAACAATCAGCCTGTGGGAGGACTTGCCGAATCCTGGGATGTCACTGAGGACAAGCTGACCTACACCTTTCATTTAAGAGATGCCCTGTGGTCCGACGGCACCGCCGTTACTGCAAACGATTTTGCCTACGCCTGGTTAAGCGCTCTTGACAAAGACTCCGGCGCGTCCAACGTCTCTTACTTCTTTACCATTAAGGGCGGTGCGGAGTACAATGCCGGAACGGGCAAGACCGAGGATGTGGGTATTAAGGTCATTAACGATAAAACCCTTGAGGTCACTCTGGTAAGGCCCACACCCTATTTCTTAACCTTGTGCGCCAAATCCAATTTCCTTCCGGTTAAGCAGTCCTATTATGAAGCTCAGACTTCCAGCGGAGGCAATACCTACGGCACCGATGTGGACAAGCTTCTTTATTGCGGCCCCTGGACCATGACCGAGTGGGTTCATAACAATAAAATTGTACTTACTAAAAATGAAAACTACTACAATAAGGATGAAATCAAGCTGGATACCATCAATCTGGTGATGGTTAACGATTCCGGTACAGCTTACAATATGTTTACCGCGGGACAGCTGGATACAACAGACTTAAATACTGCCGACGATATGGAGCTTGCATCCCAGTCCGGCTACAATGTGGTTTCCTACGCCAGTGGCGGTACAACCTATATGGCCTTCAATGTAGCGGACCCCGTCATGCAGAATGCCAACATCCGTAAGGCCTTCTCCTATGCGGTAGACCGGGAATCCTTTGTAAAAAATGTTCTCAAAAACGGTACTGTGGCAGCCTATTCTCTAACCAACCCTGTGGTCCAGGGCAAAACCGGCAGCTTCCAGGAGGAACTGGCCCAGTCCCTCACCAAGGTGGACATGTCCGAAGCCAAGGCCTATCTTGACAAAGGCCTTGCCGAGCTTGGACTTAATCAGGCACCCCAGTTTACCTTCCTCATTGACGACAGAGAATCCATAAAGCTTCAGGCAGCCGTGTATCAGGAATATTGGAAAAAGAATCTGGGTGTTGATGTTGCGGTTGAATCCATGCCCTATAAGGCCAAGCTTGAAAAGCAGTATGCCAAGGACTTTATGATTACCATTTCGGGCTGGGCCACCACCTATAACGACCCCATGGCCTTCCTTGAGCTTTTTGGAACGGGAGATCCCAATAACAGCTCCTATTACACCAATACGGCCTATGACGATCTGCTTTTAAAGGCAAGGGATGAGAAGGATGCTTCTCTTCATTACGATTACTTAAAGCAGGCCGAGCTGATTTTAATGGACGATGCGCCTCTTGCGCCTCTTTATTACGCCTATAAATCCTATGCCGTCTCGGAAAGGCTCCAGGGCTTTATCCGGAATTCCTTTAGCGATATGAACTTCTACTACGCCTATATTGAAGAATAAATCACAGCCGGGGATCGTAAAGAGCGCTGCGAAAGCGGCGCCGGATCCCTGAATGCCTGGGGGAGAATGCGGAAATGTTGAAATATATCTTTAAAAAACTTCTATACGCAGTGCTGACCCTTTTGACCCTCGTTACGGTAACCTTTTTTCTCATGCACCTTTTGCCGGGAGACCCCTTTATTGGTGAGCAGGCCATACCCGAGTCGGCAAAGCAGGCGCTCTATGCCAAGTATGGTTTGGATCAGCCCGTTTTTGTGCAATACCTGAAGTACCTCGGCAATGCCGTAAAGGGCGATTTCGGTGATTCCATGGTGTTTGTGGGGCAGCCGGTTAAAAGCATTATCCGCCAGGCCTTTCCTTATTCCTTTGATCTGGGCGTGCGTGCTCTGGCCTTTGCAGTAACCGCAGGGCTCTTTATGGGCATACTGGCATCCCTTAACAGCGGCAAAGCTCTTGATTTTGCTACCATGGCCATTGCGGCTATCGGCATCTCGGTTCCCAGCTTTATTCTGGGCTCCCTTCTTCAGTACTTCCTGAGTATTAAGCTTTCCGGATTTACCCAGGAGGTCTTTGGCTTTCGAATGTTTCCCGTGGAGGGCTGGGAAAGCTTCTCCCAGAAGCTTATTCCGCCCTTTGTCCTGGGCTTCGGGCAATTGGCCATGATTGCGCGGCTTATGCGGGCCAGCATGCTTGAGGTGTTAGGGCAGGACTACATAAAAACCGCCAGATCCAAGGGAGTGGGGGGAAGTGCTCTTGTAACCCGGCATATGCTGAGAAACGCCATATTGCCTATTATTACGGTTTTGGGACCTCTTACAGCCTCCATTTTAACCGGAGCCTTCGTGGTGGAGAATATTTTCAATATACCGGGCATGGGCAAATACTTTGTTATGAGTGTTCAGTCCAACGACTATACCATGATCGCAGGCACAACCCTCTTTTACGGAACATTTCTGGTTGGGGCCAATTTTCTGGTGGATATAGCCTATACCCTGGTTGATCCCAACATCAGGCTTGGAAAGGGGAAAGCATAATGGAATTTGAAAAAAACGCCTTCGAGCCGGCCATTGGAAAAGCATGGGAGGAAGAGAGGGAAGGGAAAAGCCTCACTTACTGGCAGGATGTTTTAAGACGGCTTAAAAAGAACAAGCCGGCCCTTGTCTGTCTTGGAATCATTGCGCTTTTGCTTCTGGGAAGCTTCCTGATACCGTCCATAAGCGGCTATTCCTATTCGGAGCAGAACCTTGAAAAGAACAATCTTTCCTTTATGGAGGAGGGTCATCTTTTCGGTACGGACAAGCTGGGCCGAGATCTTTTTACCAGAGTGTTCTTCGGTATGCGCATCTCCCTCACCATTGCCTTTGCCTCGGTTCTTATTAACCTGTGTGTCGGCGCACTTTACGGGGGCATAGCCGGTTACATGGGCGGACGGGTGGATGAGGTTATGATGCGGCTGGTGGATATTATTATTGCCATCCCCCATCTCATCATTGTTATTCTCCTTATGATTGTTATGGAGCCGGGGATGATAACCATTATTATTGCCTACGCCACTGTTGGCTGGACGGGTATGGCCCGGCTTGTCCGGGGCCAGGTGGTGATGCTCAGAGAAAACGAATATGTCACAGCCTCCCGGCTTTTAGGAGGAGGAGCCTGGCACATTATAGCAAAGCACCTGCTTCCCAATACCCTGGGCGTTATTATTGTCAATCTTACGCTTACCATACCGTCGGCTATTTTTACCGAAGCCTTTTTAAGCTATATCGGGCTGGGAGTGCAAATTCCCCTGGCAAGTCTGGGAACCCTGGCCTCAGACGGAGCCAAGAGCTTCAGGCTGTATCCTTCACAGCTCTTCATTCCCGCTTCCTTCCTATGCCTGACCATGCTCTCCTTCAACCTTTTCGGGGATGCCCTCCGGGACATTATTGATCCGAAGCTCAGAAAGTAGGAGGAACATTAATGAAGAATGCAGTTTTAAAGGTAAATCAATTAAGGGTTTCCTTCGATACCTATCTGGGTGAGGTTCAGGCGGTAAGAGGAGTGAGCTTTTCAATTAAGGAAGGGGAAACTCTGGCCCTGGTGGGAGAGTCGGGCTGCGGTAAAAGCGTGACTGCCCAGACCATTCTGAGGCTTAACCCCATGCCTCCCGCCAGAATAAAGAGCGGTGAAATAGAGCTAAACGGTGTGGACATGGTAAGAGCTGATAAAAAGACACTCAGGGAAATGAGCGGGAGTGTGGCGGGAATGATTTTTCAGGATCCCATGACCTCCTTAAATCCCACCATAACCATTGGCCGCCAGATTGCCGAATCCCTGGTGATTCACCGTAAAATGACCTGGACACAGGCCGGGAAGGAAGCGGTTGAAATACTGGGCCAGGTACGCATTGCCAACCCCGACCAGCGGGCCAGGCAGTATCCGGGACAGTTGAGCGGGGGCATGCGCCAGAGGGCTATGATAGGCCTGGCCATTGCCTGCCATCCCAGGCTTCTTATTGCCGACGAACCCACAACAGCCCTGGATGTGACGGTACAGGCCCAGATTATGGACTTGCTTCGAAGCATTCAGCGCATTTCGGGCACAGCCATTATGCTCATTACTCACGACCTGGGGGTTGCTGCGGGAATGGCCCATCGAATTGTTGTGATGTACGCAGGGAAAATTGTCGAGTCGGGACCGTCAGACCGGATTTTTGAAAAGCCCTCCCATCCTTACACCCGGGGACTTCTTTCCTCCATACCCAAGCCCGGTCAGAATAAGGATGAGGACCTTAACGTTATTGAAGGAACGCCTCCTGCCCTTATAAGCCCGCCAAAGGGCTGCGGCTTTGCGGAACGCTGCCCTTCGGCCATGACTATATGCAGGCAGGAGGAGCCACCCTGCTTTTGCCTTGGAGGCGAGCATGCCGGAAGCTGCTGGCTTTTGCACCCCGCGGCAGGAGGACAAGGACAAATTGCGGAGGGAGGCAAAGAGCATGACAGAGCGTGAACCCCTAATGAAAATTGCCCATGTTAAGAAGTATTTCAATGTGGGAGGCGGTCGTATTTTAAAGGCTGTGGACGATGTCTCCCTTAATATCTATAATGGCGAAACCCTGGCCCTGGTAGGCGAATCGGGCTGCGGCAAATCCACCCTCGGGCGGACGGTTATGGGGGCTTATGAGCCCACGGAAGGATCGGTTGTTTTTAATGGGGTTGAAATGTGCGGTGCTTCCAAAAAGCAAAGGCGGGAGTTTTCTAAAAACGCCCAGATGATCTTTCAGGATCCCTATTCGGCCCTGAACCCCCGTATGACGGTAGCGGATATTATTGGAGAAGGCCTTGCCATCCACAGGCTTTTAAAGGGAGAGGCGCTTCAGGAAAGAATACGTGGGCTTTTAACCATGGTGGGCTTAAGTTCCGGAGCCGGCAGCCGTTTTCCCCATGAATTCTCCGGAGGGCAGCGCCAGCGCATTGTTATTGCCAGGGCTCTTTCGTTAAATCCACGCTTTATTGTCTGCGACGAGCCCATATCGGCTCTGGATGTGTCCATTCAGGCACAGATTGTTAATTTGATGCGCTCACTCCAGAAAAAGCTCAGCCTCACCAATCTTTTTATAGCCCATGACCTGAATATGGTGCGATTTATAAGCGACCGCACCGCGGTGATGTATCTGGGCCGTATTATGGAGCTGGGGGAGAGTACGGCGGTAAACGACAGGCCACTTCACCCTTATACCCAGGCTCTTATTTCCTCTGTTCCCCTGGCGGATCCAAAGCTGGAAAAGCTGCGCAAGCCACTGCTTTTGGAGGGTGAAATACCAAGCCCCATTTATCCCCCCCAGGGCTGTGCCTTTTGTACCCGGTGCCCCAAAGCCATGGAAAGGTGCAAAAAGGAAAGACCTGTGCTCTCCGAGGTAGAAAAGGGCCGTCAGGTGGCATGCTTTCTGTATTGAGGCTAAAGAACGCCGGCTTGGCCGGATGAATGGAAAGCCAAAGGAAACCCAAGACAATGAATTCAAAGCCAATGAAATCAAAGCCAATGAAATCAAAGCCAATGAATTCAAAGCCGGGTAATGGGAATCCCCGAAGCAGATGAATTAATCGGCTCTGGAATTGGACAAAAGGTAGTTCTTTTCATGCTCGAAATGCTGACGGAGAAGTTCCTCAGCCTTCCTGGGATTGTTGGCTGCAATGGCCCCGGCAATTTGGGTGTGCTCCACGAAAACCACGGAGCGGGCGATGTCCTCGCTCTGGTAACGTGCCGTAAGAATGCTCAGCTGGCTTCTTAAGCGCTCGGACGCATCATAAAGGCGCCGGTTGGCGGCAAACCTGAAAAAGATATCGTGGAAATCATCGGAGTGCCTTTTAAAGCTGTTGAGATCCTTGTTGTCCAGAGCCTCTTTTTGGGCTTTAACACATTTTTCAATTGTGAGGCCGAAGCTTTTGCTGTCCCGCTCCATGGAAAGGCGCAGGGCGGCGGAATCCAGAATAAAGCAGTAATCGTAGATTTCGATGATGTCGTTTTGATTAAAGGTAATGACCCGTGCCCCCACATTGGTGACATCATTGATTAAGCCCTGACTGCTGAGAGCTTTAATGGCTTCACGGATAGGGGTGGAGCTGAGCTCGAACCTCTCCTGAAGAGCTTTGAGGGTAATCTTTTCGCCGCAGGGGATCCGCTGTTCGATAATATCTGCTTTAAGTATGTCGTAAATTTGTTTGGACAGGGTTTCCTTAATAAGCTTCGCCATACACTATCCCTTACTGATTATAAATATTTGCTAAGTTTAGTTATATTTTAATGTTGAGTGCTTGAAAAAGCAAGTAAACGAGAGAGATTATATATAATGTATCTTGCATAATTATGACGGCTAAAACGTATTAAATCAAGGAGGATGTTCCATGCTGTTTGAAAAACTGACACAGCTCTTCGGCGCAAGCGGCTACGAAGGGGAAGTGAGACAATTTATACGAAGTGAACTGGAAGGTCTGGTGGATGAGCTATACAGTGACGCCCTGGGAAACTTGATTACCTTTAAAAAGGGCTATGAGGAGGACAAGAAAAAAATCATGCTGGCAGCCCATATGGATGAAATCGGTCTTCAGGTTATTAAAATCAATGAGGACGGCCTTATTATGGTCAAATCCCTGGGCGTATCCTGGCTTTACACCACCTACATGACCCGGGTCCGGTTCAGAAACGGCACCAACGGCATTGTTTCCAGCCGTGTGAAGCCGGACAAGCTGGACGGGCAGTTTACCAACCTCTATGTGGACATTGGCGCCTCCAGCAAGGAAGAAGCCCTCCGCTATGTGGAGGTAGGGGATACGGCTATTTATACCGGCCCGTACGAGGAGCTGACAGGAAGCTTTGTCACGGCCAAGGCCATTGACGACCGGGTGGGCTGCTACATGCTAATAGAAGCTATCAAACGCCTGGAAAAGGTGAAAAACGATGTTTACTTTGTGTTTACCGTTCAGGAAGAGCTTGGTTGCAGGGGTTCCAAGGTGACGGCACCCCGCATTATGCCCGATATCGGGGTTGCGGTGGATGTAACTCCCGCCCATGACAGGCCCGGCGATCTGGAAGGAAGCAATACCTGCGGCGGAGGCGTGGCCATTAAAATATCCGATACCTCGGTGATTTGCGACGAATACCTTGTAGGCAAAATGGCGGACCTTTGCAAACGCGACAGTATTAAATACCAGAAGGATGTTATTTATGTAGGCGGAACCGATGCCAGCTCCATTAACCTTTCCGGGTATGGGGTAAGGGCTGCCGGTGTGTCCGTGGTCACACGCTACACCCATGGCCCCAATGCCATAGTAAATCTGGACGATGTTAAAGGGGCGGTGGATTTGCTGTGCGCCTTCGTTAATGAGACCTTTGAATTTGAAAAATAATGTGGAGTCACAGGAATATGGAAATCAGATCTGACAAGGTGCTGTCCCGGGAGAGGCTGTGGACAAAGGATTACATACTCATAATCGGGGTGTCCCTCATCGTGGGTACGGCCATTGCCATGCTTATGACAACCCTGCCTCTTTATGCCGCTTCCCTGGGAGGCAGCAACACCCTCTCAGGTATGGTAGTGGGGGTATATGCCTTTTCGGCTCTCTTATGCCGTCCCTTTGCAGGCGCGGCTCTGGACGGACTGGGCCGAAAACCGGTGCTCATAGCGGGCATCGCTGTCCTCACGGTTGTCTTTTTCTTTTACAGCCTGGAGGTGTCCATTCTTATTCTTCTGGTGCTTCGGATTATTCAGGGTGCGGGCTTCAGTGCCCATTCCACTGCAACGGGCACCGCTGCGGCAGACTGGATTCCCAAAGGCCGGCTGTCGGAGGGTATAGGGTATTTCAGCATAACTCTCACTCTGCCCACGGCCTTCGGACCGGCCCTGGGCCTTAACCTTATTGAGAACCAGGGCTATGGCGCCTTGTTTAAAACAGCCTTTGTCCTCGTGCTTGCAGGCTTTGTAATGGCTCTTTTCATAAAGGACAATCCGGACAGAGTAAAACCCCAAAGGGCTTCAACCCGCCTGCCATCCGTTGCCTCTCTCATTGAAAGGACAGCCCTTGGAGCAAGCGGTATCATGCTCTTTATCGCCATGGGACTGGGCGGGCTCATTACCTTCATCCCTGGCTTTGGAAAGGCCAGGGGAATAGAGGGAATCGGTCTTTTCTTTACCGTATACGCTGTTTTTCTGGTGGCTTCACGGCTGGTATCGGGCCGTTTGGCGGATAAGGCCGGGCTTATGCCCGTAGCCGTTCCGGGGCTGGGCCTCATTAGTGTTTCTTTCGCGCTTCTTGCTCCTGCCCAGAGCCTTGGCCAGTGCCTTTTATCGGCGGCACTTTTCGGATTGGGCTTCGGTATGGTTCAACCCGCGCTGAACGCCTCCGTTTTAAGGCGATGTCCTCCCGCGCGAAAAGGAGCTGCCAACGCCACCTTTACGGCAGCCATGGATCTGGGCATGGGGGCGGGCTCCATCTTATGGGGCGCTGTATCCCAGCATTTCGGCTTCTTCTATGTATATCTTTTCTGTGCTTTTTTTGCTCTGGCTGGTTTGGGCCTTTTGTTCAGGCAGAAGGCCAAAGGCCGGATTTAATTACAAGGGTGCACAAAGCCTTACACAAGCTGTCCCGAAAGCTTAATGCAGCCTTTGCTTATGTGAAAGGGCTCTGCCTTGTATTGGCTATGAATATACAATAATTAATAATTAAGGAGAATTTTATGGAATATGTATTCTCAAAACGTTCAAAGACACTTGAGCCTTCACCTATTAGGGAAAGCATGAAATTTGCCGTCAATCCCGGCGTTATCTCCTTTGCCCAGGGAAATCCGTCTCCCGAAACCTTTCCTCTTGAGGCCATCAAAACCATTTCCGCCTACCTTTGGGAAACCAATCCTGCCCAGCTTTTGCAGTATGGTACCACGGAGGGCTACGGGCCTTTGAGAAAAACCTTGAAGGAACGTATGGCAACCCGCTCTAATTGCGGAAGGGATTTTGACGAGCTGGTCATTGTATCCGGAGCCCAGCAGGCGGTGGAGCTTTCCGTAAAGGTGCTCTGCGACGAGGGAGATACGGTTTTATGTGAGAATCCAAGCTTTATCGGCTCCATCAATGCCTTCAAATCCTACAATGTAAACTTAAGAGGCATTCCGGTGGAAGATGACGGCATACATATTGAGGCGCTGGAAAAGGCCCTGAAGGAAGAAAAAAACGTCCGTATTCTTTACCTTATCCCCAATTTCCAGAATCCCCTGGGCATCACCATGTCTCTGGAGAAGAGGAAAAAGGTCTATGAGCTGGCAAAGCGCTACGGCTTTATTATTCTGGAGGACAATCCCTATGGTGAGCTTCGTTTTAAGGGGAAGGACATTCCCAATATCAAAGCCTTTGACGAAGAAGGCCTAGTGATTTACGCAGGTTCCTTTTCCAAGGTGTTTGCTGCAGGCATACGGGTGGGATATGTTCTGGCTCCAAAGCCCATTGTCCAGAAAATGGTCATAGCCAAGCAGGCTTCGGATGTGCATACCAACCTCTTCTGGCAGGCTGCCGTGGACCGCTTTATGTGTGATTATCCCTATGATGGGCACATTGAAAAGCTTCGAAGGGTTTACAGCAGAAAATGCGCCCTTATGATAGACTGTCTTAAAGAAGGTACTGACGGCAGGATTCATTTTAATGAGCCCGAAGGCGGTTTGTTCATCTGGTGCGACATGACAGCCTATACCGATATGCCCGCATTTTACACAAAGCTTCGTGAGAACGGGGTGACGGTGGTACCCGGCAACATGCTGGCAGTTTCCCCCGATTATAAGCAGCAGTCCTTCCGCCTTAATTTCTCAACCCCATCGGATGAAAACATCGTCAAGGGCGTTGGCATCCTGACAAAAACACTTAAAAGCATTTAAGCGGAACAGGAGAAAATATGATAGCTTCACTTGTACCTATAAGCGAAAAAACAAGAGAACACTTTTTTTCAAAAACAGGGGAGACCCTCCACAATATCCTTAATGTGAAGGAAGAGGCACACCTTCTTCCAAAGGTGGAGGTGCTTATCTCCAAGAGTCAGATCGACCGCTCCGTACTGGACCAATTAACCGGACTTAAAATGATTTATGTCCTTAGCGCAGGGGTAGAGGTGCTTCCTTTTGAGCTCCTGATTGAACGGAACATCATCGTAGCCAATGCCCGGGGGGTTCATTCGGCCCAGATGTCCGAGCACGCACTGGGAGTTATGCTTTCCTTCAGCCGTATGCTCCATAAATGTATCCTGAACCAGTCACGGGGGGTATGGGATCCCCGGCTTACTTTCTCCAGCCTGGAGGGTAAAACGCTTGGGATTATCGGAGCGGGCCACATCGGCCAGGGTGTGGCCAAAAAGGCGGCTGCTTTTGGTATGCGCATTCTGGGTGTGAAAAGAAACGGGGGAACGCTGGAAGGCTTTGACAGGATCTATGGGACGGACGCCCTTAAGGACGTTCTGGCCCAGTCCGACTATGTGCTTCTTCTTACGCCACTTACAAAGGAGACCTACCATCTTATTGGGCCTCAGGAATTTGAAGTCATGAGGGAAAGCGCTGTCTTTATCAACATGTCAAGAGGCGATACGGTGGATGAAAGCGCCCTCATTGACGCCCTCAGGGAAAAGAAGATTGCAGGAGCGGCGCTGGATGTGTTCCACAACGAGCCCCTCGAACCGGAAAGCCCCTTCTGGTCTATGGAAAACGTTATAGTAACCCCCCATGTATCGGGGATTGTCCCTCGATATGTGGATTTGGCTATGAATATGTTTCTTCCTAATTTTACAGCTTACCGAAAAGGGGAAAAAATGCCTACCCAGGTTAGCCTCCAACAGCGCTATTAGGGGATTTCACAGAGCCTTGCCAATGAGCTCCGCCCTTGCCTTGCAGCATGCCCCGGACATAACGGAAAAGACTATTGCTTAAAGTTCATTGTCGTATTATTGTTATAATGTTGCTTCTGTTGCAAAAACGAAACATGGACTAGCCTATGATTTTGTAGTTATTGCAGTGGCATTCATGTGACACATAAATCGAAAATGAATTACAGCAGAAACCGGGGGATATTATGAACAGCAATACACTGTCGAAGGAACGCAGTGAACGGGCAAGGGCATGGCTTTTTTTGGCCATAACAGCTATTATGTGGAGTTTGGGCGGGTTGTTGATTAAATCGGTCAATGCCCATCCCTTGGCTATTTCGGGAATAAGATCCATTATATCCGCCGTTATTATTTTCGCTTACGTTAAAAAGCCTAAATTTACATGGTCCTTTGCTCAAGTCGGAGCCGCGCTGGCCTATGCCACGACAGTTATCCTTTTTGTGGTGGCCAATAAGCTGACAACTGCGGCCAACGCCATACTTCTTCAGTATACGGCCCCTGTTTATGTTGCCCTTTTGGGAGCCTGGCTCTTAAAGGAGAAGGCCAAGCTTCTGGACTGGGTAACCATTGGTGTGGTCATAGGCGGCATGGTTCTGTTTTTCATGGATCATCTGGAAACCAGAGGGATACTGGGAAACATTCTCGCCCTTTTAAGCGGCGTGAGCTTCGGCCTTTTTGCAGTGTTTATGCGCATGCAAAAGGACGGATCTCCCATTGAGTCCGTCCTTCTGGGCAATATCATTTCAGCGGTTATCGGCCTTCCCTTCCTGGCCTTCGGCGTACCCGACACCACGGGCTGGATTTGCCTCATTCTTTTAGGGGTGGTCCAGTTGGGCATTCCCTATATTCTTTATTCCTCGGCCATAAAGAAGGCCACCGCTCTGGAAGCCAGCCTTATCCCTGTCCTTGAGCCTCTTTTAAACCCGCTGTGGGTTTTTCTCCGCATGGGGGAGGCTCCGGGCCTGTATGCCTTTATAGGAGGGCTGGTGGTGCTTTTGGCTGTAACAGCAAGATGCGTTATTGAAGCGCTTAGCTCCGATGCCAGGGGTAAAAGGAAAAAAACCTCGGAGGCAATTAAAAATGCCGTATAAAAAAGCTCTTCTCCTCCAATAGGGATTCCACCGTATCAAAGCCCAGCTCTTGTAAAAGCTCCAGCACATGGGGATTGTCCAGAGGCGTTTTGTAGGCGGCGCTGTCACCGTACTCGTTGACATGGGCCGTACCCTCGTCAGCCTTGATGATGGCCTTGGGACCGCCCACACAGCCGCCCCGGCAGCCCATTCCCTCCATAAAGTTGGCCTTGATTCTGCCCTCGGTCAGATCCTTTAAAAGCTCCTTGCAGGCGGGAATTCCGTCTGCCTGTAGAGCCTTCACCGGGATTGTGCGGTGAGGGGAGAGTCTTTCAAGGGTGGTTTGAACCGCCTCGCTGACCCCGCCTGTCCGTGCATAAATACGTCCTGCCCGGGAGGAATGATCCCTTTCGTCCTCGGGAAGCTCTGCGGGATTTAATCCGGCAAGGTTAAAAACCTCTTCAATTTCCTTAAAGGTTAAAACATAGTCCACCGCGTCTTTTATGTCCGGCTCCCTGGCCTCGGCCTTTTTTGCTACGCAGGGGCCAATAAAGACCGTTACGGCACCGGGCTTTATTTTTTTTATGGCTCTGCCGCAGGCCACCATGGGGGAAACCGCCGGGGGCATGTGGGGAACCAGGTCGTGATAGACCTTTTTTATCATGGCAATCCATATGGGACAGCAGCAGCTTGTAAGCATAAAATCCTTGTCCTCATGGATGGTGCGGTCAAACTCAAGGG
>JAFADM010000018.1 GCA_023424865.1 Bacillota bacterium
TAGGGTCATTGAGAATAAAAACGGAGTTTACAAAATAAACTATCAATGATACGATAACAAATGTTTATTGAAAGTACATTGATGATCGGCTAAAATAGGCCCGTGAACTATTTTAGTCAATGAACAACCGAACGGAGGGCATGGATGTCAAAATATCTGGTCATTGTAGAATCGCCTGCAAAGGCAAAAACAATAAATAAATATCTGGGCAACGATTATAAGATTGCCGCATCCATGGGACATATCAGGGATCTTCCTCAAAGCCACATGGGCATTGATGTCAACAAGGATTTCGAGCCCATGTACATTAATATTTCAGGTAAGGGTGAATTGCTTAAAGGCTTAAAGGAAAGTGCCTCGTCCGCTGATAAGGTCTTTCTGGCAACGGACCCTGACCGCGAAGGTGAAGCTATTTCCTGGCATTTAGCCCATATTTTGAAAATTGATCCCCTTACCGATTGCCGAATCACATTTAACGAAATAACTAAAAATGCGGTGGTTAATGCGGTTTCCCAACCCAGAGCCATTAACATGAACCTGGTGGATGCCCAGCAGGCCCGAAGGGTGCTGGATCGTATCGTGGGTTATGAAATAAGCCCTGTGCTATGGAAAAAAGTCCGCAAGGGCTTAAGTGCAGGCCGCGTTCAATCGGTGGCAACCCGTATTATCTGCGACAGAGAGCAGGAAATTCTGGATTTTGTCCCTGAAGAATATTGGAGCATTGCAACCCGCTTTAAGAAGGAAGACGGCGTTGCTTTTGATGCCAAATTCTATGGCAAAAACGGCAAGAAGTTTGAAATAAAATCCAAGGAAGCCGCGGATGAAATTCTCGGCTTCATGAAGGTTTCGGATTACGCTGTTTCCAATGTTAAAAAGAGTGAGAAAAAACGCACGCCATCGCCGCCCTTTATTACCAGTACGCTGCAGCAGGAGGCTTCCCGAAAGCTTGGCTACAGCACTCAAAAGACCATGATGGTGGCACAGCAGCTTTATGAAGGCATTGAGCTTGGAAATGAGGGTCCTGTCGGTTTGATTACCTACATGAGAACCGACTCGGTACGATTATCCGACGATGCACTAAAGGATGCACGGACCTATGTTGAGGACCATTTTGGCAAGGATTATCTTCCAGACAAGCCCCGGACTTTTAAAACAAAATCCGCCGCCCAGGATGCCCATGAAGCCATTCGCCCCACTTATGTGGACAGGGATCCTGAGAGTCTTAAGGAGATGCTTGCCAAGGATTTAATTACCAATGATCAGTACAAGCTGTACAAGCTTATCTGGGAGCGCTTTATCGCCTGCCAGATGGAAAATGCCCGGTTTGATACCCTTACAGTGGACATTGAAGGAACACCAAAAAATGACGGACAAGGTGCCGGGGTCCAGGTCAGCCAGATTAATTTCCGTGCTACCGGCTCCAAGCTTCTCTTTAAAGGCTTTATGGCTTTATATGTTGAAGGTAGGGACGATGAGGAAGAGGATGATGAATCTCAGCTTCTGCCTTCATTTACAAAGGGCGAGCCTCTTGCCCTTGTAAAAACCAAGCCGGATCAGCATTTTACCGAGCCGCCGCCACGTTATACGGAGGCCAGCCTTGTTAAAGCCCTTGAAGAAAAGGGGATAGGCCGTCCGAGTACCTATGCGCCTACTATCGGCACCATCATCAACCGGGGGTATGTTGAACGCAATAAAAAACAGCTGTTCCCAACCGACCTGGGGAAAATAGTAAATCGGCTTATGATGGCCAATTTTACCGATATCGTAAATGTCAATTTTACTGCGGATATGGAAAATCGCCTGGACAAGGTGGAGGAAGGCTCCATTCAATGGAAGGAGCTTTTAAGAGAGTTCTATTCGCCCTTTAAGGAAACGGTAAAAAAAGCGGAGCACATAGAAAAGGTGGAAATCCCTGTTGAGGAATCCGATGTTCCCTGTGATAAATGTGGCCGGATGATGGTTATCCGCAGCGGCCGCTTTGGAAAATTCCTGGCCTGCCCGGGCTTTCCTGCATGCAAAAACACCAAGCCCCTTATGGATGAAGCCGGTGTTAAATGCCCCAAGTGCGGCGGTAAGATTTATATTAGAAAAACGAAACGTAACAGAAAATACCTTGGATGTGAAAACTATCCAAAGTGTGATTTTATGACCTGGGATATGCCCTCAGAAAAGCAGCCCTGCCCGAAATGCGGAAATTTCCTTACCCAGAAAACCAAAGCCGGGGTAACGGAAAGAAAGTGTTCCAACTCCGAGTGTGATTTCAGTGAGGAAGAACGCAAGGAAGGCGCAGAAGCAGGCAAAACCGGCAGAGGCAGAAAAAAGGCCGTTAAAACGGCCTCGGATGCAGAGATTAAAGCTGAATAAGTGAATCAGGGAGAGACGTAATCCTCAACCAGGTTCATCGTACGATCATAGGAGGCGTATACCTCGGAAAGAACATCTTCCGGGTATGCGTCTTCTTCATAGTAAGCGTCCCGTGGTACAGGTATGACCTTAAACTTATAGGTGCCGTCCGCCTTGTAACGCCATAACCAGGTTGGTATGTGATCCACCTCATTGATTTCGGTCTTCCCGGTAGCGGGATCCTTGTTCAGTGTGATTTGAACGAGCATACCGTCCTCCGCCAGCTCCTTATTGGTATGGGGAGCCCCTGAGGCACCTCTTCTCTGGTTGGAAACAAAATTACCCATGGAATAGATAATGTATTTGGTTTCTTCCTCATGTTCAATATACTCCGTAGGCTGCACCACATGGGGATGGGAGCCTAATACGATATCCGCTCCCCAGGATACCAGATCACGGGCAAGCTTTTTTTGGGAATCGGACGGTGTCTGAGTGTATTCCGCCCCCCAGTGCATGCTGACAACTGTGATATCCGTCTTTTCCTCAAGCTCCTGAAGCTCCTTCTTCATGCGTTCAGGCTCAAAGAGGGCCAGATGCCTGTCCCGCTGTTCCTTTGTCAGGCCGGCTTCCAAGCCGTTGCACCCGTAGGTATAGGCCATAAATCCAACAGAGATGCCATTAAGATCTCTTATGAGATAACGGGGCTCTTCGCCGTCATAGGCGCCAATGGCCTCCAGGCCTCTGGACCGGATATTCTCCCGGGTTTCCAGCATGCCCTTAATTTTTCTGTCCAATTGGTGGTTATTGGAATTATTAACAAGGTCAAATCCCACTTGTTTAAAAGCATCAAAAATTTCCGGAGGGCAGTTGAACATGGGATAGCCTGTGTAATTGCTCCTGTCGTTGGTTGCAGCACTCTCAAAGCTTATAAGTGAAAAATCCGAATGAAGGGTATATTCCTCCAATTCGGAGAAAATATCATAAAAATCATACCGTTTCTCTTCTTCAATATAAGCCGAGTCCTGAAAGGTTTTGTGGAGAACACAATCCCCGGCAGAAGTAATCATTGCCGTTATTGGGGCGGGCTCCGGCGTACTTGTGGGTGTGGGAGACGGTGTGGAGGGTTCAGAGGTACCGGAAGGCTTGTCCCCTGTATTCGGACCGGAGCTCTCCGATGCGCGGGGACTTTCAGAAGGGGAAGAGAGGTTGCTGCATGCTGCTGCCAGTATTGAGAATACCATTATAAGTGCCAGACGGGTGAAAAACGTTACCGCTTTGCTTCTAAAAAACATGGTAGAACGTCCTTTCATCGGAATCAATAATACTCATATATTTTAGCATCCATCAACTTTTAAGGCAAATAAATCCTTGTATTACCCTCCTTGCCTGAATTTGGTTTAGGCATTGCTCCCAAGTTAAAATCCGTTTAAAATGTTTAAAGTGTTGTTTTTAATATTAGGCTTCCTGAAGAAAGGATTTGATTATAATGAACAATGACAGAGCAATCGTTATCGGGGCCGGACTGGCCGGAAGTGAGGCAGCCTGGCAGCTTGCCCGGCAGGGGATTCAGGTGGATTTATACGAAATGAAGCCTCATAAAAAAACCCCTGCCCACCATTTGGATTCCTTTGCCGAGCTTGTATGCAGCAATTCCCTTCGCTCGGATCAGCTTGAAAATGCGGTAGGACTTCTGAAGGAAGAATTAAGACGGCTTGGATCACTTGTCATTTCCTGTGCCGACGCCACGCGAGTTCCCGCAGGAGGCGCACTGGCAGTGGATCGGGAATCCTTTTCCCGAATGATTACAGATCGTATTACAGCCCATCCAGGTATTACAGTACATCACGAAGAGGTGTCGTCATTACAGCATGACATTCTGACGATATGCGCATCTGGTCCGTTAACCTCTGATGCTTTGGCTGCAAGGATTTCAGAGCTTATGGGGACGGATGGCCTGTATTTTTTTGATGCAGCAGCTCCCATTGTACGGCTTGATTCTATAAATACAGAGATTGCCTTTCGGGCCTCCAGATACGATAAGGGCGAAGGGGATTACCTCAACTGTCCCATGGATCAGAAGCAATATGATGCCTTTCTGAATGAGCTTCTTACCGCTGAGACGGCAGAGCTTAAGGATTTTGAGAATAAAAGGGTGTTTGAAGGCTGTATGCCGGTAGAGAGCATGGCAGCCCGCGGTCGGGATACGCTTCGGTTTGGCCCCTTAAAGCCTGTCGGGCTTGTGGATCCCTCTACAGGAAGGGAGCCCTATGCAGTAGTCCAGCTAAGACAGGACAATACGGCAGGGAGCCTGTACAATATGGTAGGCTTTCAGACCCATCTTAAGTGGGGGGAGCAAAAGCGGGTATTTTCCATGATTCCGGGGCTTGAAAACGCTGTTTTTGAACGCTATGGCGTCATGCACCGGAATACCTATCTCCATTCCCCTGGGTTGCTTGACAATACTTATCGCATGATAAATCATTCAAACCTCTATTTCGCCGGTCAGATGACGGGGGTGGAGGGCTATGTTGAATCGGTGGCCTCAGGCTTTACGGCAGGCATCAATGCCGCCAGACAGCTCAAGGGTCTGGATGCCCTGGTATTCCCCGGGGATACGGCCATTGGCGCCCTTGCCCGTTATATTTCCACTCCCGGAAACAAAAACTTTCAGCCTATGAACGTTAATTTTGGAATTCTGGATCCGCTCAGGGAAAGGATACGCAGCAAAAAGGAGAAAAACAGCCTTATCTCCAGCCGCTCTCTGCAGAAGATTGAAGAATTGGTACCTTTTATTCAGACACCAAGTGTATCAAAACCGTAATATACACAGTGAATCACAGTGTTATACCGTTATTTACCATGATGTCAGTGATGCACTGTGATACACAGTTAAATCCTAGGAAGGGGACGAAAATGAAACAATTTAAATTCAAAACAGCCTATCTTATACCCATACTCGTAATCATTGCAGGGCTTTGGGGCCTCTCAGGCTTTTATACCCTCAAATCTGACGGCGGAGAGAGAGCTGTAGTAACCCAATTTGGAAAATACATAGGCACTGTTGAGGAAGCAGGCTTAAGATGGCATATTCCATACCCTGTTCAAAGTGTGGAAATTGTGAAGTGCCAGGTTATCCGTTCCCTTGAAATCGGTTACCGTACCCAGGGAAACAGCACTCAGGGAGCCAGTGCCAGTTATGTGTCGGTTCCTGAGGAATCGCTTATGATTACAGGGGATGAAAACTTGGTTCATACCGAATCGGTTATCCAATACAGAATAAACAGTGCCCGTGATTTTGTTTTCAATGTCAGCAATCCGCTGGGAACTCTTAAAATGGCTGCCGAATCCTCTATCCGAAGGGTTGTGGCCAATCATATTCTTGACGATGTTTTAACCGATCAGAAGGATATTATACAAAGCGAAATCCGGGCTGATTTGCAGAGTATCTGCAATGAGTACGGGCTTGGCATAGAAATAACGAAAATCGCACTCCAGGCAGTCAACGCTCCCTCCGAGGTTCAGGAAGCCTTTGATGATGTCATTAAAGCCCGTGAGGATATGAACCGTTATATTAACGAAGCTCAGAAAAAGGCTAATGAAGTCGTTCCGGCTGCTGAAGCCACCGCTTCGGAAATATTAAATGATGCCAATGCCTATAAGGAAAAGCGTATTGCGGAAGCCAAGGGTGATGTGGAGAATTTCAGTCAGGTTCTGGATAAATACGCCCTTGGACCTGAGGTTACCCGGGTGAGAATGTACCTAGAAACCATGCAGGAGGTACTTCCCAAAGCGCGTATCTTCATTATGGAGGACGGCGGTGAAACACTACGCTTCCTTCCCCTGGATCAGGGCAGCTCCAAATCTTCGGCAGCAGGCAGTACGGTGTCCGGCAGCACGTCTGCGGAACAGGTTGAGCCTACGCCCACACCTGCACCCTGAGAGGTAAAGCCCGAATAAGCAAGATTAATAAGCCTATTTAAAAGGAGTGTTGAAATTGGATAACGGAAACAACGGCACCAACGAATTCAATCAGCAATATAATGCCCAAAAGCAAAACACTAACCAAAGCGGGATGAAAAAGCTTTGGGACTGGGGGAAGGCCCTAATTGCCTTAATCGCCGTTCTGGTGGTTCTTGTGCTTTTAAGCAATACCTTCCTCTTTATGGTGGACGAAAAGGAACAGGTGGTGGTCACCCAGTTTGACAGGATTGTACGGATTATTGTGGATGATGCCAACGATCCTTCCATTGTGGAAATTAAAAATAATCCCCAGTATGCAGGCGTAAAAATAGAAGAAGGAAAAGGACTTTTCTTTAAAATTCCTTTTATTCAAAATACAGTCTATTTTACCAATCAGTACTTAACTTATGAAACTTCTGCCGACGAGGTTTTTACCCGGGACAAAAAAACCATTCTTCTTGACAACTTCGCCCAATGGAAAATACATAACCCCGCCTCCTTCATGGCATCCATGGGAAGCCGGGAAAGTGCCCATTACCGTATTGATGAATTCATTTATTCTAAAATGCGTGAGGAAATAGGTAAAATTGATGCCCATGTTCTCATAGCCGACAAGGATTATATGATGAGCATGCTTCAGGAGGTTGAGGATTATGTGAACAGCCAGATGGAGCCCATGGGCATACAGGTCCTGGATATCCGCATCATGCGTACCGAATTCCCTGATGAAACCAAGCCCAGCATCTATGAGCAAATGCGGTCCGAGCGCCAGGCTGTGGCAACCAAATACCGCGCCGACGGCCAGAAGCAGTCCAGAACCATTTTATCCGAAGCCCAAAAGAATGCCACCGTCATCGAGGCGCAGGCCTATGAGCAGGCTCAGAAGCTACGTGGCGAGGGGGATGCGGAGGCAGCCCGTATTTACGCAGAGGCCTATAATGTGGATCCTGAGTTCTATGAGTTCTGGAAAACACTGCAGACCTATTCCGCTGTCATCGGAGAGGACACCACCATTATCATCAATCCGTCCTCCCAGTTTGCCAAATACATCTACTCAAAATAAATTGGCTTAATTTTCATTTTCCCGTGTAAAATCTCCCCAAAAAAACAATACTGTTATAAGTTGGTTTTTGATGACCGGATTCCTGAAAAGGATCCTTTCAAAAACGATAATTGGTTTGAGGGGTAGATGCTATGCCGGAATTAAGAAAGAAAAAATGTAACTCTTTGCCGTTTACTGGCCTAATCCTATGCTTTTCCATGATCCTGCTGTTTACAGGGTGCTCCGCCGGAAACAGCGTTGATACGCCTGTTGAAGCAGGTATTCCTGTAGAAGTTGCCGTGGTGGGAAAGGGCGGCATAACAAGCACCCTTTCCTCCTCGGGAATTGTAAAGCCTCTGAAAACAGCTTATGTGGCAACTCCAGCTGCCGGTTATGTGTCCGATGTCTTCTTCAAGGAAGGGGACAGGGTGAAAGCCGGTGACGTTCTCTTCACGCTGGAAACCAGGGAGCTGGCGGAAAATATTCGTGTACTGGAGGCCCAGCTGAAATCGGCTCAGGCAGGGCTGGCTCTTGCCGAGACCGGTGTTGTTGCCGCCTTCGGAAGCGATTACGAAAGCAAAAAAATACAGTTGGAATTTACGCTCAAAAGCGCAGAAAGTCAGTTCGTGGCCGCACAGACTGCCATGAACAGAGCCGTTCTTATGCGTGAGGCAGGAACCCTCTCCCTGACGCAATACCTCACCATAAAAAACCAGTACCAGCAGGCGGAGTACGCGCTGGATACTGCCGCTCAAAGCTATTCGCTGTATGTGGACAGGGCCGCTTTGGACAGCCAGGAGGCCGCCCGCCAGCAATACAATCAGGCAGAGGCCTCTTGTGAGGCGCTGGGCCTTCAGATTGAGAATCTAAAAAGCAAAATGGATCAGGCCCGTATCACAGCTCCCATTGACGGTATTGTGGGAATGGTAAACGTCATTTCGGGAGGAATTGCATCCAATGAGCTCGTCCCATTTATTATTCTCGATTCGGACAAGGTGGAGGTCATGCTTTCTCTGACCGAAAACAGTCTTAGCTCCCTCAAAACAGGGGACAGCCTGTCTGTCTCCGTAAGCTCGGTTAAAGAAACTCCCTTTACAGGTGTTGTAAGCCGTATAAGTCCTGCCGTGGATGAAAAGACCCTTGCCTTTCCTGTCTATATCGAAATCGATAATAAGGATGGCAAGCTTTTGCCAGGTATGACGGCCAAGGTGGAGCTTGTGGCTGAAAAAAAGGAAAATGTGGTTGTCATCCCGCTTTCTGCAGTGATTCAAGGCGATAACAGCAGCTATGTCTTTACCGCAGAGAATGGCAAAGCAGTAAAAAAGAGCGTAACACGGGGCATAACTGAAAATGGCAATGTGGAAATATTGAGAGGCCTTGCTGCCGGGGAAGAGCTTATTGTCAAGGGCCAGAATTATCTTCAAGATAATGACACGGTTCTCATTACTGACAGGGAGGGCTACAGGCCATGAATATTTCCTCCTTGTCTATAAAACGGCCGGTATGCGTTATCATGGCCCTTATTGCGGTGCTCATTATAGGCTCTGTTTCCCTGACCCGGCTTGAAATGGATTTACTCCCCAGCCTTACCATGCCTGTGGCCGTAGTGACAGCCCGGTACGAGGGAGCAGGCCCGTCTGAAATGGAAACCCTTGTGACCCGGCCCTTTGAAGCCATACTCTCTTCCGTCTCCGATATGAAATCCCTTAAAACCGTATCCACAAACGAGTATAGCCTTATTATCCTAAATTTCGGTGAGAACACGGATATGGACTATGCCACACTTGAAATCAGGGAAAAGGTGGATATGGTTAAAACCATGCTTCCGGATGGCGTTACCGATATCATGGTGATGAAAATCAATCCCAATGATTTTGAATCCACCATGGAAATCGGTATCAGCGCCAAAAGCGATTTGTCGGATTTAACGCGGAAGGTGGAGGATCAGGTTATAAACAAGCTCAAGCGGATTTCGGGAGTCGCCTCCGTTACCTTACGAGGGGGCGCGGGGGAGGAAATTCGTATTGCTCTCAGTTCGGACAGGCTTTTAGCCTATGGCCTGGACAAAAGCACTGTCAGCCAGTACCTTGCCCTGGAAAACCTCAATATGCCTGCGGGTAATCTTGAAACATCGGGTTTGTCCATGTATCTTCGTACCGACGGAGAATTCGGGGATATTGAAGATATTAAAAATCTCATCCTGCCAACCCCTGCGGGAGGCATTATCCGATTGAGGGACATCGGAGAGGTCACCCTTGCTGAAAGCCAGCTTAACAGCATCAGCTATGTCAATGGCAGCCAGGCCTTGAACCTGTCAATTCAAAAGCAGTCGGAAGCCAATCTTGTGGCCGTGTGCCGCCAGATAAACACCAGCCTGGAAGAGCTTCGCGCCCAGTACCCCGATCTTAGCTTTCATACCATCTATGATGGCTCCGTCTATATTGAGCAGGCTATTTCCGCCGTTGTGGATGCCGTTATACAGGGCTCCGTGCTTTCGGTGCTCATTCTTTTCCTGTTTTTAAGAAATTGGCGCGCAACCTTAATCATTGGCCTTTCCATACCTGTTTCCATCGTAGCCACCTTTGTTATGATGTTTCTCTGGGGTATCAACTTAAATCTCATGTCATTGGGAGGGCTGGCTCTTGGCGTGGGTATGGTGGTTGATAACTCCATTGTGGTGCTGGAAAATATTTATCGTTACCGCCATGAAGGCCTGGATTTAAAGCCTGCTGCGGAAAAAGGCTCCAGGGATGTGCTTCTTGCCATAACGGCCTCGACGCTGACTGCGATTGTGGTTTTTGTTCCCATCCTGTTTATTGAAGGCTTTACAGGCCAGGTATTCAAGGAGATGGCGCTCATCATGACCTTCTCCATGATCGCCTCACTCTTGGTTGCCATAACCTTTGTCCCTATGATCTCATCAAGAATTCTGGATCTTGAAGGAAAATCTGCCGGGAAACCCTCTAAAGGCCCACTCTCTAAGCTTCTGGACGGCTGGGAGCATTTATATGAAAAGCTGGCTTCAGGTTATTCCAGGCTCCTTAATGTGTGTATCCGGCGCAGGGGGGTTACCATTGCCACTTCCATCATTCTTTTTGCCCTTTCACTGCTCTCCGCCCTTAATGTGGGCTTTGAATACTTTCCTTCCATGGACGAAGGCGTTATTACCGTCAGCATAACCCTTCCCAAAGGAAGTACACTGAGTGAAACCCACTCCATGGCCTTTAAGGTGGAAACCCTTGCCAGGCAGATTCCGGAGCTTGAGGAAACCTATATTACCATAGGAAACAGCGGTTCCGTACTGGACCGTTCCACCACTGAAAAAGCCACCCTTACCTTAAATGTGGGCGATGTAACCGAGAGAAAACGCAATATTACACAAATCGCCGACGAGCTTCGAGGGAAAGTGGCCAATCTGGCCGGGGCGGATATTAAAATTCTGGATGACAGCCGGGTTATGGGCATTTCCATGGGAGAAAGCGCTGTGGATATCCGGGTGTCCGGGGACGATACGGAGGAGCTCAAACGCTTGTCTGGGGATCTTAAGTACCTGGTGGAAAGAATACCGGGATTGACGGAGGTTGAAAGCTCCATTGAGGAAGAAACCACTGAAGCGGTTATCCGGGTGGACAGAAACAAGGCTGTGCTATACGGCCTTACAGGCGCCCAGATCGGGGACAGTGTACGAAGCGCCATTAACGGGAGCCTTGCAACCCGCTATAAATATAGAGGATCCGAAATTGATGTTATGGCCTACTCCTTGGCAGAAGGAATTCATTCACTGGAGGAGATTAACAACATTCCGATACAAAGCCCCAGAGGCGTGCTCATTCCGCTTTCGGAGCTAGCCGATATCGCTCTTCAAAAATCGCCGGCCAATATTATCCGTGAGGATCAGAAACGCACCGTTTCCATTACGGCAAATTTAGGGG
The DNA here is from genome assembly GCA_023424865.1 of Bacillota bacterium. The sequence continues at coordinate 11,278 of JAFADM010000018.1, forward strand.
ACAGGGCTTTAAACCGGGTTACTGAGGATTTGGAGGAGGCCTTTAACGATTATGCCTTTCCGGAAGGCTACACCTATACCTTTGAAGGCCAGCAGCAGGATCTTTTTGAAGCCTTTGATGCTCTGATAAAAGCACTGGCCTTATCGGTCCTTCTTGTTTATATGCTCCTGGCAGCCCAGCTTGAATCCTTTATCCACCCATTCACCATCATGCTTTCCGTACCCCTTGCCCTGACCGGCGGACTTATTTCCCTTGCAGCTGCCGGAATGCGCCTCAGTATTCCAGCCTTTATCGGTATGATTATGCTTGTGGGAATTGTTGTAAACAATGCCATCGTACTCATTGACTGCATAAACCGTTTGAGGCAAGAGGGCATGACAAAGGAGGCAGCCGTAGCCAAGGCGGGCCCCTTAAGGCTTCGTGCCATCCTTATGACCACCCTGACCACACTTTTAGGCATACTTCCAATGGTTATCGGCGGACAGCAGGGAAGTGAAATCATGGTGCCCCTCTCCGTTGCCGTAACAGGAGGTCTGACCCTGTCTACCTTTGTCTCGCTTTTGGTTCTGCCGGCCTTTTATCTGGTATTTGACGACATTACTCAAGGCGCCGGAAATCGCAACGCAAAAAAGAGCAAAAACCTTCCGGTCCAAGCTTAACCTAACCTACAATGAATTTACCTTCCGGATAAATGGTACTGTTGTGATCCTCCTTCCTGGCCCGGCTAAGGGTCAGGATGAAGGATAGCGGCCCCACACGGCCGACAAACATGCACAGGGCGATTAATAGCTTGGAAGCCGTGTCCAAATCCGGTGTTATGCCTGTTGTCAGGCCAACCGTTGCAAAGCCGGAAACCACCTCGAATAAAATATTGATTAAGCTCCACTGTGGATTTAAAAGGCTGATAATAATCATAACCACAAAAATGAGTGAGAGGGACAGAGCCGTTACGGCAAAGGCCCTTAAAACCACCGGATTCGGTATCCGGCGGCCTAAAAGAATTGTTTCCTTGTCGGAACGAACAACACAAACCAGTGCGGTGAGCATAATCCCAAAGGTATTGATCTTTATCCCGCCTGCGGTGGAGCCAGAAGCACCGCCTATAAACATGAGAAAGGCCACAAAAACCTTTGTTATATCCTGCATGTTATTAAGGTTTATAGAGGCATAGCCTGCCGTCCTGGCATTAACGGACAGGAAAACGGCTCCATTGAGCTTTTCAATACCCAAAAGTGACTTAAGTCCGTTACTGTATTCCAGAACATAAATAAACAGGGTACCTACGACGAGCAATACTGCGGTCATGGCCAGCACAATGCGCGTGTGCACTAAAAGCTTTTTGGTTTTTCTGTAATCCAGTACGTCCTTCCATACAATAAAGCCAAGTCCGCCAATAACAATCAATGCATTTATGGTATACAGTACAATAAAATTCCCATTATAGTCGGAAAGGCTCTTAAATCCTCCCATTAAGTCAAAACCTGCGTTACAGAAAGCCGATATGGCATGGAAAATCCCCATATATACCCCATATAATCCATATTCAGGTACGAACGCCAATGAGAGAAGGAATGCACCGGCTGCTTCTGCAAAAAAGATAAGTATCAAAATCTGACGAATGAGGGGGATAGTATCCTGAAGACTAATACTGTTAATGGATTCCTGTGCCAGAATAATACTTTTAAGCCCTGCCTTTCTTTTGCTCATAAAGGATAGGAAAAAGACGGCAAGAGTAATAAAACCTAACCCGCCAATTTGAATCATAACCAAAATGACAAGCTCACCGAAATTGGACCAGTGATCGGCTGTATCCACCACAATTAATCCTGTGACACAGGTTGCAGAGGTAGCTGTAAAAAGGCAATCGACATAAGGCGTTGAAATACCGTCCTCACTGGCTATAGGGAGTTTAAGCAGGAGGCTTCCCGCCAAAATGACCAGAAAAAAGCTGAGGGTAATTAAAAGCGGCGGCTTTTTTAGTAAACGGACCAGCATGTTGAAATCTCCTTTTGCTTTTAACCTACAATAAACTTTCCGTCGGGATAGAACGTGGTGTCATGTTTATTCTGTCTGTTTTCCAGCATTAATATAAAAGTAATGGCACCTATTCTTCCGGCCAGCATGGTTAAGGTTAAAAGCATTTTTCCATGTATGCCCATAAGAGGAGGAATACCAGTAGAAAGACCCGCAGTACCAAAGCTTGAGGAAACCTCAAAAAGGATATTCACAAGGGACCATTCAGGGTGAATAAGGTTTAAAAAAAGTGTAACCGAAAAAACAAGGAGTATCGCCATGATAGCTATGCAAAAGGCTTTCATTATCGTGCTGTACGGAACAACTTTTTTAAATAAAACAACCTCGTTATTGGACCTTACAACACTGATAATTGTTACAATAATGATACCAAAGGTATTAATTTTTATGCCTCCTGCGGTTGAGCCCGAGGCACCCCCTATCAGCATAAGAAAAGAGAGGAAAACCTTGGTTGTGGACTGAAGCGTATTTACATCAAAGGTGGCAAAGCCCGCGGATCGCGTATTTACGGAAAGAAAAAAAGCATTGAGAAGCTTATTCCAGCCGGTATAAGGCAAAAGGGCCTGATTGTGTTCCACCACATAAATAAACAGGGTTCCTGCAATAATAAAAGCAGCTGTAAGGAGCAGTACCAGCCTGGTATGCACCATCATCCTGCGGGTTTTGCGGTATTCCAGCATATCCTGCCAGATAATAAAGCCGAATCCGCCTAAAATGACAAGAGTGCTTATGGAAAACAAGAAAAAGGGAGACTGTCCAAAGCCATACAAGCTGCTGAACCCGCCGGAAAGATCAAAGCCCGCACTGCAAAAGGCGGATACGGAGTAAAATATACCATAATACAAACCCTTAAAAAATGGCATTTTTTGATCAAAAATAAAAAAGAAGCTAAGAAAGAGGGCGCCTATGCTTTCTGCCACCAGAACAAAATTGAATATTTTCCGTATTAGCGGAAAGGTTTCCTGCATATTAAGGCCATTAACGGAGCCCCTTGCCAGCATCATACTTTGAAGGTTGGTTTTATGCCCGCGTAAAGACATAATATAAATGAGAAGTGTTACAAGGCCAAAGCCGCCGATTTGAATCATACCGAGTATAACCAGCTCGCCGAATAACGACCAGTAGTCTGCGGTATCCACCACCAGAAGACCTGTGACACAGGTGGCGGACGTAGCGGTAAAAAAACTGTCCACAAAGGGAGTAGCTTTCCCCGATTCGCTTGCTGCCGGTAAAGAAAGCAAAAGGCTTCCTGTGAGTATCACAATGATAAAGCTCATTGGAATAGCAAAAATGGGTTTTTTTATTTTTTCTAACATACTTAGGCCTCCGGCCCTAAATCCATTTTTTATTATCTTGTTATAATGCTGATTAAAGGGAAAACAAAATAATTATATCACTTTAAAAATAGTAAGTACGATACGAAACAAACAATTATGGTTTGAATATAGGACTATTTCTCGTCATTTTGCATGACAGAAAGATATACTCGTTAAATTAGGTAAACCCCTGGCAGGGGACAGGGCAAAGCCCGGTCCCCGCAGGTCCCCATAAATGCGTTGACACGCAGATACCCAATAAAGTAGAATAATGCAGCAGGATGATATGTGATTTTAAGTCTTTCATTCGCTCCAAATAAATGCAGACAGGTGATAATGTGTTAGAAAATCAACCGACTGAAATAAGAAACGTGGCTATCATTGCGCACGTAGACCATGGTAAAACGACAATGGTGGATGCGATGCTCCGCCAAAGCGGCATCTTCCGCAGCAATGAAAAGGTTGCGGAACGGGTTATGGACTCCAATGATTTGGAGAAGGAAAAGGGCATTACCATTTTATCAAAAAACACTGCTGTTTTTTATGGCAACACCCGCATTAACATTGTTGATACACCGGGCCATGCCGATTTTGGCGGTGAAGTTGAACGCATATTGAAGATGGTGGACGGCGTTCTTCTTCTTGTAGATGCCTATGAGGGTGCAATGCCTCAAACACGCTTTGTTTTAAGGAAAGCATTAGCACTTCATTTAAAGCCTATTGTTGTTATCAACAAAATTGACAGGAAGGAAGCACGTCCCAACGAGGTTATCGATGAAATTCTGGATCTTTTCATTGAACTGGGTGCGGACGAATCCCTTCTGGAGTTCCCGGTTGTTTATGCATCCTCTCGTGAAGGTTACGCCAAGCTGTCATTAGCCGAGGAATCCGATAATCTGGAACCGTTGTTCAATACGATTCTTGAATATGTTCCGGGTCCAAAGGGCAGCCCCGAGGAGCCTCTTCAGTTCCTGGTTTCCAGCCTGGACTACGATGAATACATTGGCCGAATCGCCATTGGCAGAGTAGAGAGAGGCACTATCCGCAAGGATATGCAGGCCGTGCTGTGTAAAAGAGACGGCAAGCTTCAGAATGTTAAAATTTCCTCACTGCAGAATTTCAGAGGCCTTAAGCGCACCGACATCACCAGCGCCTCCGTCGGTGAAATTATTGCCGTTTCCGGTATCAGCGACATTACCATCGGTGAGACTATTTGTGACAAAGAACGCCCGGAGCCCATTCCCTTTGTCGATATAGACGAGCCTACCATCTCCATGCAGTTTTCCGTAAATAACAGTCCTTTTGCCGGCAAAGAGGGTACTTTTGTTACCTCAAGGCATATAAGGGACAGGCTGTATCGGGAAATAGAAACCAATGTGAGCATGCGTGTTGAGGAAACCGATTCAGCAGACTGCTTCAAGGTATCGGGCCGCGGCGAGCTTCATCTTTCCGTACTTATAGAAACCATGCGCCGTCAGGGCTATGAATTTCAGGTATCCAAGCCTGAGGTTATTACCGTAGAGCAAAATGGCGAAGTCTATGAGCCTATGGAGTATTTGGTTATTGATGTTCCCGAGGAATACATGGGAAGCGTTATGGAAAAGCTGGGCATGAGAAAAGGCGAAATGGTCAATATGCACAGCGCCAATCAGGGATTTGTACGCCTCGATTTCAAGATACCTGCCAGAGGCCTTATCGGTTACCGCTCGGAGTTTTTGACGGATACCCGGGGAAATGGTATAATGAATCATATTTTTCACGGGTACGAGCCCTGGAAGGGTGAAATCAAGAGCCGTTTAAGAGGTGCCCTTGTTGCCTGGGAAACCGGTGAATCGGTCACCTACGGACTTTTCAACGCTCAGGACAGAGGCTCTCTCTTCATCGGACCGGGCGTACCTGTATATGAAGGCATGATCGTGGGCGAATGCTCCAGAAACGAAGACATTACAATTAACGTATGCAAAAAGAAGCATGTTACAAATATGCGTGCATCAGGCTCCGACGAAGCCCTGAAGCTGGTTCCCTTTATCAATATGAGCCTGGAGCAGAATCTTGAGTTTATTGCAGATGATGAACTTGTAGAAATTACGCCGGTATCCATTCGTCTTAGAAAGAAGATATTGAATACCGAGCAGAGAGCTAAGGTGAAAAGCGGTGCAAGGAAGTAGTTCGGTTAAAAGGCCCCATGAACAGGAGAGCTTTAAAAAAACACCTGTAAAAAAAATGAGGAAAAAAAAGCCTAAGAAGAAGCGCTATCTTTTTCTTAAGCTGTTGATTCTTATTCTCCTGTGCATGGTAGGGTTTATGGTGTGCGCACTAAACGGCTACAAGTATATCGTGCTGGGCACCCAGCAGGCCGAGGTTGTTTTGACGGAGACAACGGGGGACATTTATAACATCCCCTCCGGTTCCAGTCCTGCCGATATTGCCGACGATTTATACGATAAAGGCTATATCAAGGATGTGGGAAGGTACAAGCTCCTTTCAAAGGTCATGGGCTTTAACAACGCCTACAGGGCAGGTAACTTCCTCATTGAAAAAGGAATTAACGAATATGCCCTCATGCTTCGGCTTACCGACGAACCTTTAAAAAATCCCACAAAGGACATTATGATTCCGGAGGGAAAGACCCTGCTCGAAACGGTTGAGACCTTGCACGGCCAAGGCTATGTGGATAAAGGCAAGTTTATGAAAATTGCCTCCACCGAAACAGAGCGCTTTTCCTTCCTGAAGGATATAAAAGCCACTGAAACCCGGCCCTATGTGCTGGAAGGCTACCTGTATCCAGATACCTATAAGCTGGATGAAGGCTGGACCGAACAGCAGCTCATCGATATGATGCTTAATGAATTCAACCGTATTTTTACCCAGGATTTCAAGGCTCGGGCAGAGGAGCTGGGCATGACCATTGATCAGGTGGTTACAATGGCCTCTTTAATCGAAATGGAAGCCCGTTATCCCACCGATTACAAAAAGATCTCCAGTGTATTTCATAACCGCCTTAATTCCCAGTACAAGAAGCTGGAGTCCGATGCAACCGTACAGTACGCCCGCATTTATGCCGGTCTTGGCCGTACTTCCTCTCTTCTTTATAAGGATTTGGAGATCGAAAGTCTTTACAATACCTATAAATATGAAGGACTTCCCCCGGGACCCATTTGTTCTCCAAGGGTAGATGCCATTGAGGCAGCTTTGTATCCTGAGAAGACCAATTACCTGTTCTTCTTTGCAACTCCCGACGGGACAAACATTTACAATGAAACCTATGAGGGACATGTACAGGACCAGGCCAAATACGGCGTAAGCGGCAATTAAAGCGGGCAACGTTCGCAACCCAATTGGAGAGAAGCGAAGATATAAATTCTTATTTTTTATTGACGCTTATCAGCGATAAGGTACTGATGGTATAAAATGGAAGACGTTCTTAGAAATCCGGAGGTGGATTTATACCTCCGGCAGACACTTCAGCGAGAAACAGGTTATTTAAAAGAAATGGAGGAATTTGCACGGGAGCATCACGTTCCCATCATTCCTCCCGAAACGGCGGCTCTTCTTAAGGTTTTCGTAAGCTTAAGGAAGCCCCTTCGTATTTTAGAGGCAGGAACAGCCATTGGGTATTCGGCAGCCATTATGGCCATGGCAATGCCGGAAACGGGCAGAGTGGACACCCTCGAGCTGGATGAAGACAGAGCTTCGCAGGCGGAGGAAAACATACGCCGGCTGGGACTGGCCCATAAAATACGTGTACTTAAAGGGGATGCCCTTGAAATCATGCAATGTCTGCAAACGCCTTACGATATGCTGTTTATGGATGCCTCCAAAGGCCAGTATCCCGAATACCTGCCTGAATGCATTCGGCTGACTGTTCCCGGAGGCTTGATTTTATCAGACAATGTGCTTTATAAGGGACTGGTATCTCAAAACGAGACCGTACTTCACAAGCACCGCACCATTGCGGTGCGTCTAAAGGCTTATCTTGACAGCCTGTGCAGCGATAAAAGGCTTGAAACGGCTATCGTACCCATTGGTGACGGTCTTGCCGTCAGCTACAGGAAAGGGAATGAATCGTGACGAAAAAGGTTGAGCTTCTGGCTCCAGCCGGTAATATGGAAAAGCTGGAGGCCGCTCTTCTCTATGGCGCTGATGCCGTTTATCTGGCTGGCAGGCAATATGGCCTTCGTACGGCCTCCGATAATTTTACCATTGAGGAGATGGGGGAGGCGGTAAGCTTTGCCCACGGCCTAAATAAAAAGGTTTATCTCACCATGAATATCCTTGCCCATAACGAGGACTTAAACGGTGCAGGCGCTTTTGTCAAAGAGGCGGCGGCAACGGGTATTGACGGTGTCATTATCTCCGATCCGGGTCTTTTTTCAATTGTACGCAAAAAGGCTCCGGAGCTGCCTATTCATATCAGCACCCAGGCAAGCACAGTCAACTATTCCACAGTGGGCTTTTGGAGAGATTTAGGTGCCTCCAGAGTGGTTCTGGCCCGGGAAATGTCCCTGAATGAAATAGGGGAGGTCGGCCGGAATTGTCCCGGCGTCGAGCTTGAGGCCTTTGTCCACGGAGCCATGTGCATTTCGTATTCCGGGCGCTGCCTTCTAAGCAATTATCTTGCCGGAAGAGATGCCAATAAGGGGGATTGTGCTCAATCCTGCCGCTGGAAGTATCACCTTATGGAAGAAAAGAGACCGGGTGAGTATTACCCTGTGGAGGAAACCGACAGGGGCACTTTCATCTTTAATTCCAAGGATCTTTGCATGATAAACCATATTCCCTCATTAATTAAAAGCGGAATAACGAGCTTTAAAATTGAGGGCAGAGTGAAAAGCGCCTTTTATGTCGCAACTGTTGTTAAGGCTTACAGGGATGCCATTGATGCTTATTATGCCAATCCGGATGCACCGGTAAATCCCGCCTGGCTTGCGGAAGTATGTAAAGTGAGCAACCGGGATTTTACCACCGGCTTTTATTTTGGGAAGCCCCAGGCATCGGATCAAAATTACGGTACCGGCTCCTACCTTAGAAGCTACGATTTCATTGGTGTTGTTAAGGATTATGACTCTGCTGAAAAGCTACTTGTCATTGAACAGCGAAACAATTTTAAAATCGGTGACGAAATTGAAATATTGCCGCCTAAAGGGGCATACTCTAGTATAGCAGTTCAAGAAATGCTGGACGGTGAGAACAAGCCTATCGAAGTTGCTCCCCATCCACAAATGACAGTGAAGATCCGGTGCGAGGCAAGCTATGAGCCCGGTTCCATTCTACGGAGAGGCGGCAAAGATTAGAGATTTTTAATGGTAGAGGCCTCTTCCCTGTGGTATCATAAGAGTAATCAAAGATGATAATTTTTCTAATAAGGAGGTCTTTAACAATGGCTTTTTTCGATGATGTAAAGAAGATTGGTAAAAATATTTCCGACAAGGGCAAGGACGTAATTGAAGTTACGAAGCTTAATGCTCTAATTGGTGCGGAGAAGGACAAAATTCAGGACCTGTATGTAAAAATCGGTCATGAAGTCTACAATGCGTATAAAGCAGGAGAGGAAACCCCTTTTGCAGCACTTACCGCAGAAATTTCGGCAATTGAAGCCAAGATAGACGAGTTGAACTCCAAAATTCTGGAGATCAAGGATGCGGTGAAGTGCCCCAGCTGTGGCGCAGAAGCTGCTAAGGAGACCGCTTATTGCTCCAAATGCGGCACTAAGATCAGCGAGTAAGGTTTCTTTACGTATTAAAACAGAATGGTTAGCCAACCACAGGCAGCGATCCGCGACGGATCGCTGTTTTTTCTATTTCACCCAAGAAAACATTTCAAGGCTTGATGCTAAAGTTAATTTAGGTTAATATGAATTTTGCCATATCGATTTTATGTCTTAAGCAGAGTTCTGTTGGGTTCAAGCGTAAGCCCTCGTAGAAAAGGAAAGCGAGCAGTAATGCAAAAGGATAGCATCAGAATGTTTGAAGATCGTTTTGTCAGCATAAAGCCCATTTTAAGGGGCTGGTCTGAAGATAAGAAATATTGTGTGGTGTCCCCGGACGGCACAAAGTATTTGCTCCGCCTTTACGCAGGTAACTTTGAAGCAAAAAAAGCGGATTTTGAGATAATGAAACGCCTTGCATACATGGGTGTTCCCATGTGCCTTCCCATTGAGCTTGGGGCATGGGGCGAAGGCGTGTATACCCTGCAAAGCTGGATAGAGGGTGAAGATGCGGAGGCTGTTATTCCTCTGTTATCCGATACCCAGGCCTATGTCTACGGATTAAAGGCAGGCCAGGTGCTTCGCACCATCCACGCCATCCCTGCGCCGGATAACTGCGAAAAGTGGGAGATGCGCTTCAACAGAAAGCTTGACCGGAAGATTAAGGGTTATAGGGAATGCCCCATTAAATTTGACGGCGCGGATGATATGATTGATTATATAAGCCAAAACCGTCAGCTCCTGGACGGCCGGCCCCAAACCTATCAGCACGGCGATTATCACATAGGCAATATGATGATAGAACAGGATGAGCTTAAAATTATCGACTTTAACCGCAGTGATTTCGGCGATCCCTGGGAGGAATTTAACCGCATTGTGTGGTGCGCTCAGAAAAGCCCGCTTTTTGCCTCGGGTATGGTGAACGGCTATTTCGGCGGAAAGCCGCCTTTGGCCTTTTGGAAGCTCCTTGCCCTCTATATTGCCGGAAATACCCTTTCATCCGTGTACTGGGCCATGCCCTTCGGACAGGAGGAGGTTGATACCATGCTGGCCCAGGTCGGGGATGTGCTTGACTGGTTCGACAACATGAAAAACTCTGTTCCAAAATGGTATTCGGAGGGCTTTTACATTCAATATCCTGACGGCGTCCCCTGTAAGCTGAAAGAGCCTTTTGACTTCGGGTTTCTAAGCGAATTCGGCCGTGTGTTTAAGGTATACGACGACCAGGATTCAGGCAATATCTGCTTTGGAGCAGCAAAGGATGACAAGCGGTATTTTATAAAGTTTGCAGGTGCCCCTGCGGAGCGATATACGGGAACTTCAGAGCATGCGGTGACAAGGCTCGGGCTGGCCGCATCAATTTACCGGGATCTTGCCCATCCCAACCTCATTAAGCTTCTGGAAACAAGGGAAGCCGGCGGAGGCCTTGCTCTGGTTTTCGAGTGGACGGACGGGGAGTGTATGGGAAGAATGTATCCCCAGTCCCGCAGGAAATTTATGAGCCTTTCTCTTGAAACGAAAATAAAGGTGTTTGGCGATATTCTTATGTTTCATGAACACGCCGCCGCTCAGGGCTATGTTGCCGTTGACTTTTATGACGGCAGCATCATGTACGATTTTCAACTTGGGAAAACGTTAATATGTGATATTGATTACTATGCCAAAAGCCCATACACCAACACCATGGGAAGAATGTGGGGAAGCTCCCGCTTCATGTCTCCCGAGGAATTTGCTTTAGGGGCACAGCTTGATGAAATAACAAATGTTTATACTATGGGGGCCACAGCCTTTGCCCTGTTTTCCGATTATGATCGTTCAGGGGAAAAATGGCCTCTTGGCGGCAGAGCCTATGAAGTCGCTCTAAAGGCAATAAGCCAAAACCGTGAGCTCAGGCAGGCATCCATCAGTCAATTTAAGCATGAGTGGGAGAAAAGTCTCCCTGATATTAAAAAGACACCAAGTATATTGCAGGAAGGAACCCTTAAATGAATGAATATAGGCGAAATGAAGAATAAGGCTGATCTGCGTACTTTAATGAAGCGTAGAAGAGAGGCTATGAGCGAAGATGAAAGGGAAGCGCTTTCCATAAGGGCGGTCCAAAGGCTTTTTAGCCTTCCGGAGATGGCTCATTGCAGAATTGTCATGTCCTATATGCCCATACGAAATGAAGTGGATACGCTCCGCTTCAACAAAGATATTCTTGATGCAAATAAACAGCTTTGCCTGCCCCGGGTCCGGAACGAAAAGGACATGGATGCTTTTTTTATAACAGATTTTAAGCTGGAGCTGGCCCAAGGCCATTTTAATATTCAGGAGCCTTTATTTGCCCTGGAACCGGTTAACCCCGCTACAATTAATATTATTATTCTTCCCGGGCTTGCTTTTGACACCAGGGGCAACCGTCTGGGCTTTGGCAAAGGGTATTACGATCGCTTTATTGAAAGGATTGACGAAAAGTGTCTTAAGATCGGCCTGGCTTATGACTTTCAGGTGATTGAGGGCATTGAGGCGGAGCCCTGGGACAGGAAGCTGGATCTTGTGGTGACCGAGGACAGGGTTTACCGTTTTCATTCCGCTTGATTTAAGGTATCATAGGGAATAGAGATAATTCCTTGCATAGAGGGGATATACCATACAAAGATAATTTCCTGATAAGGTATTTATTATTGGAGAGGAACGATACTTTTTTGAACGAATTTGTCCATTTGCATGTCCATAGCGAATACAGCCTTTTAGACGGTGCCTGCCGTATAGTCCCCCTGGTTAAGCGCGCAAAGGAGCTTAACATGACAAGCCTTGCCCTAACCGATCACGGGGTTATGTACGGCGTCATCGATTTTTATAAAGCCTGCAAAAAGGAAGGCATAAAGCCCATTTTAGGGTGTGAGGTCTACACTGCGCCCCGGTCCCACCTGGACAGAGATCCACGGCTGGATTCGGAGCAGGGGCATCTTATACTTCTTGCAGTTAACAATCAGGGCTACCGAAACCTCATGAAGCTGGTATCCCTTGGCTTTACCGAAGGCTTTTATTATAAGCCCCGTATTGATTATGTTCAGCTTAGGGAGCATCATGAAGGGCTTATCGCCCTAAGCGCCTGCCTGGCAGGGGACATTCCCAGAAGGCTCATGCGAAACGATTATGAAGATGCAAAAAAAATGGCCCTTATGCTTGAGGAAATCATGGGCAAGGACCATTTTTATCTGGAGCTTCAGCATAACGGCATCGAAGAGCAGAAGCAGGTTAACCAGGATCTCATAAAGCTTTCCAGAGAAACGGGCATTCCCCTTGTGGCCACAAATGACGTACACTTTATCAAAAGGGCAGACTCCCGTTCCCAGGAAATTCTCATATGCATTCAGACAGGCAAAAGCGTTGACGATGAGGATCGAATGCGCTTTGAAACCGATGAATTTTTCCTTAAGTCCCAGGACGAAATGGCGGCCCATTTTGCAGCCTGCCCCGAGGCTCTCGCCAATACGGCGGATATTGCCGGACGCTGTAATGTGGAGCTTACCTTCGGCCAGCTTCATCTGCCTAAATTCGAGGTTCCCGGGGAAGTAGATTCCTATGAATACCTGAAAAGCTTATGTGAAGAGGGATTTCACAAGCGTTACACGGAATCGCCTGAGCTTTTGGAAAGGCTTCACTACGAGCTTAATGTCATACACAGTATGGGTTATGTTGACTATTTTCTCATTGTATGGGATTTTATAAAATATGCCCGTGACAACGGCATTATGGTGGGGCCGGGGAGAGGCTCTGCCGCAGGCAGCCTGGTGGCCTACTGCCTGGGAATCACCAATGTTGACCCTATAAAATACAATCTCATTTTTGAACGCTTTTTAAATCCCGACCGCATCAGCATGCCGGATATCGATATTGACTTCTGCTATGAGCGCAGACAGGAGGTTATTGATTATGTTATCCGCAAATACGGAGAGGACAGGGTGGCCCAAATCATCACGTTTGGAACCATGGCTGCCCGGGCTGCCGTACGGGATGTGGGCCGGGCGCTGGGAATCGCCTATAATGATGTGGACAGGGTTGCCAAGCTCATCCCTATGATGCAGGGGCGGCACATCACCATTGAAGATGCCCTTTCCATGATCCCGGATCTTAAAAAGATGTATGAAGGGGATATGCGCATCAAGGAGCTTCTGGATACGGCCAAGTCCCTGGAGGGAATGCCCCGCCATGCCTCCACCCACGCGGCGGGCGTGGTTATTTCCGGAGAGCCCCTTACCGAATATGTGCCTTTATACAAAAACGACGAGCTTATCTCCACCCAGTTTACCATGAATACCCTGGAAGAGCTGGGCCTCCTTAAAATGGACTTTCTGGCCCTTAGAACCATTACCGTTATAAGGGACTCCCTGGACCTCATTTACAGCAACCGCAAGGAACGCATCGATATAGACAAGATTAATTATGAGGACAAGGATGTTTATGACATGCTGGGCCGGGGGGATACCTCCGGAGTATTCCAGCTTGAAAGTCAGGGCATGACCCTCTTTATGAAGGATCTCCAGCCCGGAAGCCTTGAGGATATTATCGCAGGTATTTCTCTTTACCGTCCGGGACCTATGGATCAAATCCCCCGTTACATTCGCAATAAAAACTATCCCGAAGGCATTACCTACCACACCCCAAGGCTTGAGCCTATTCTCAATGTCACTTACGGCTGTATGGTCTACCAGGAGCAGGTAATGCAGATCTTCCGTGATCTGGCGGGCTTTTCCTTAGGGCGCTCGGATCTTGTTCGGAGAGCTATGTCCAAAAAGAAAAAGGATGTTATGGATGCGGAGCGCCAGAACTTTATTTATGGCGCCACCGACGAAAAAGGAAATGTCCTTATAACCGGCGCCATGCGCAATGGTGTGGATGAGCGGGCCGCCAATATTATCTTTGATGAAATGATGGATTTTGCCAGCTACGCCTTCAATAAATCCCATGCGGCCGCCTACGCCTATGTGGGTTATCAGACGGCCTGGCTCAAGTACTATTATCCAGTGGAATTCATGGCTGCCCTGCTCAACAGCTTTATGGGGAGTATGGGAAAAGTATCCCAATACGTTATGGACTGCCGTAAAATGGGGATTGATGTTATGGCTCCCGACATTAACGAAAGCATGAGCTCCTTTTCTGTTAAAGAAACAAAAATCCGTTTCGGGCTTTTTGCAGTTAAGCATGTGGGGGAGGCCGTGGTGCGAAACATTATAGCTGAACGGGAAAAAGACGGCCCTTTCAAGGATTTTCTGGACTTTTGTGAACGTATGGAGGGCAAGGAATTAAATAAGCGTGCGGTGGAAAGCCTTATAAAGTGTGGTGCTTTTGATTGCTTCGGTATTTTCAGGTCCCAGCTTACGAGCACCTATGAGACTATTTTAGACAGTGTAGCCCAAAAAAGGCGCTCCATGCTCACAGGTCAGATGTCCCTTTTTGATGCTGCGGGTTCCGAAGGCGATACCCCTTCCTTTAAATGGCCGGATATAAGGGAGTATGATGCCAAAAATCTCCTGGCTATGGAAAAGGAAATGATGGGCCTGTATCTGACAGGTCATCCTCTGGATGAATTTGCTGATCAAATTAAAAAATATGCTACGGTATTTTCCAGTGATTTTGAATTGGGAGATGAGGATCCTCTTGCGGAGCCCAAGCTTAAAGATGACCAGTTTGTAAGGGTTGCAGGCATCGTAAGTGATCTAAAAACCTTAAGCACACGAAATAATCGCATGATGGCCTTTGTTAATGTGGAAGATCTTTACGGTCAGATGGAAGTTGTGGTTTTTCCTAATATCTACGAGCAATATGGACGAATGCTTGTGCCGGACAAGTCCATTTGGGTGGAAGGACGTATTAATATAAAGGAAGATGAGCAGCCTAAAATATTGGCCAATCGCATTGCGGTGCTCACCAACCAACCCACGGAGGAAGAACCGGCCTTTATTCCCACAAGCCCCTCCTCAGAAAAGGCCTCGCGTTTTAGCGGAGAGAGACGGGCTTACCCGCCTAAGAAAATGCCTGAGAGTCCAAAAAACTCTTTGCCGGTTAATAATGGAGTCGTCAGGGAAAAAAATGAGAGCGGGGAAAAAAAGATAATTAAAATTCTTTTAAGCCCTGAAATTGAGGAGGAAAAAAGCAAGCGGGTGCTGGCATTACTGCGTTATTTCGAAGGCGGTGAAAAGGCGCTTGTTTACAGGGACGACGTCAAGAAGCCCGAACTCCGGATGGGCGTAGAACTCACTGATCTTCTGGTTGAGGAGCTGATCCGTATTCTTGGGCCTTCAAAGGTAAAGCTGGTATAGTTTTTCTTGCACTTTACCAAAAAATAATATATATTTATTTGGGGTGATATATTGGAAAAGATTGATCCTGACAAGGCATACGCCGAATATATTGTCATCCAGGCTGAGGAAAATGGGGTTAATGTCATCGGATTAACCCGCGGTAGAGATACTCGGCTCCATCATACAGAAATACTCGATAGGGGAGAAATATTAATTGCGCAGTTCACTGAACAGACTTCAGCTATGAAAATCAGAGGAAAGGCAAAAATTTATTGCAATCACGGTATGATTGAGTCTGGTAGCAGGCAAGGAGGGCATGGATAGTATGTGGACGGTTGTTTACATGGCTCAAAACAAGGAAATTGCCGAGAATGTAAAGGGAATCCTTGAAAGTCTCGGTTTACTTGTTAAAATCGATCCAATCAATCGCAAGGAAAAAGCCGATGATTACTACGAGGTATCCGTTCCGGAGGCCGAGGTAGAAGAAGCACATGGAATTCTTATTGAAAAGGGCTACTAATATTATTCCGTCAGTATAAAGCTTCCAGAATAGCTGGCGGAACCGGGAATCTTGTTATATCACAATAAACTACCCGTGTGAAAAAGACACGGGTGTTTTATAGGTAAAAAGCCATTTCATTTAACAGACAGTATATGTGGTATAATCGTATTATTACTTGCAGGAGGGACGCACATGGGAACAGTTAAAACCATCGGCGTTCTGACCAGCGGCGGGGATGCTCCCGGCATGAATGCCGCGGTCAGGGCTGTTGTCAGAACAGGAATCTATTACGGAA
Source organism: Bacillota bacterium (assembly GCA_023424865.1). The sequence goes on from JAFADM010000018.1 coordinate 27,422, forward strand.
TGAAGGTACTTGGTATACATAAAGGGTACGAAGGCCTTTTGCATGGGGATATTGAAGAAATGAAAATCCGGTCCGTGGGTGATATTATTCAACGGGGCGGCACCATTCTTCAAACAGCCCGTTCGGCTGAGTTTGCAACAGAAGCCGGTGTGCAAAAGGGTATGACCATGGCCAAGGTTTTCGGCATGGATGCTCTTGTAGTTATCGGCGGTGACGGTTCCTATCGTGGCGCCAGGGATTTGAGCAAATGCGGAATGAAGGTCGTGGGAATTCCGGGTACCATTGACAATGACATTTCATGTACCGAGTACACCATAGGTTATGACACAGCCATGAATACGGTTCTTGATGCCATTGACAAGATTCGGGATACCTCTTACTCTCATGAGCGCTGCAGTGTTCTTGAAGTTATGGGTCGCAAGGCCGGATGGATCGCATTAAACTGCGGTATTGCCGGTGGGGCAGAGGCAATCATTTTACCTGAAAAGGATTTTGATATTGATAAGGATATTATTTATCCCATAATAGAAGGCAGAAACAGAGGCAAGAAGCACTATTTGGTTATCTTAGCCGAAGGTGTCGGCGGTGCTGTTGAAATTGCAAAGTATATTGAAGAGAAAACGGAGATTATAACCCGAGCAACCATTCTGGGGCATATTCAGCGCGGTGGATCTCCCACACTTCAAGATCGTGTTATGGGAAGCCGTATGGGTGCTTTTGCGGTAGAGCTTTTACGCAACGAAAAATTCAATCGCATTGTATCCGTTCAAAAAGGCAGCCTTGTGGATATCGAAATTAATGAAGCCCTGAGTATGAAAAAAAATATAGATGAAGAATTGGTTTCGTTAAGTAGAATTCTTGCATTATAAGGGTGATAGAGAGCGTGAAAACGTTTTTAAAGCATGTTCCCAATGCCTTAACAGTCCTTCGCATTGCTGCTGTACCGGTGTTTGTACTGCTGATGCTGGAAGACAGGATTTATGAAGCAGTGGTGGTTTTTCTCATTGCAGAGGCAACGGACGTGCTTGATGGTTATATTGCACGGCGTTATCAGTTGATAACAAATTTTGGTAAGCTGGCGGATCCTTTTGCCGACAAGCTCATGCAGCTTTCTGCACTTTTTTTGTTGGCATACAAGCAAAAAATCATGATGGCTATTCCCTGGCTTGTACTTACAAAGGATTTGTTTTTACTGATATCGGGCGTTTACCTCATGCGCAAAAAGGTGTATGTGCAGGCAAAATGGTTTGGAAAGCTTGCAACCGTACTGCTTTTTGTAGGTATTCTTCTGGCTCTGTTCGGGATTCCCAGACATATAACGGATGCCGTGATGTGGTTGAGTGTTGGCATGGCACTTTTTGCCGCCTTGATGTATATCTTCAAATACAAATCCCTTGCGGTTCAAGCCAAGGGTAAAAGCACCGATACATTAGATGAAGCATAAAAGAAGGCGGGAGTTACCACTCCCGCTTAAATTTTTGCTTTCTGTTCCATTAGCTTACTGTTCTGAGGGCGTTTTGCGTTCTATGGCATTCCGCTTTTATGCGGTTTTTGGTTCCCACAGCGTCCCGGGTTTCCTGCCCGGGAATTCCCCCCGGCTACGCCCCGCGGACAGCACCTTGGATTTATACGGAATAAAGTGGTTCTTCAAGCAGTCTTTATTCCGAATATATTCTTTGAAACCATGCGGAAATGCAAGCTTCTCAATCGCGGTACTTTGTTTCTCCGCATAATCTATCGCTTAGTCGCAATCGTCCCATTTGTTCAGGAACAGGCAGAGAAAAATGAGTATAAAGAACAGTAATGAGCAGTCGTTTCCGCAATTCTTCATAGACGGCACCTCCTTTCGGGTAAATTCAGTGAATTACCCTGGGGTCAATTGCAGCACTTGTTGTCATCAAAACCTCTGTCACAGAAAAGCAAAAGGAAGAGGATAATGAACATAAGAATTTCGCAATTGTTGCCTAAGCCGCCAAAGCCGCCGCCACATCCCTTTAATCCGAACATATTAAAACCTCCCATGCCTATTTAACTCATTACATATTATTCTAACGGCGCTTAATGGGTTACAAACTTGTTTTGAATCGTTGCATGCCCTGGTTATATCCTGCTGCCTGAATGAATAGGATGTATAAGGAATAGGAAAAACCGGGGAGATAAAAGGTGGAAGAGAATGGTTTCTCATTGAAAAAGGCTTCAGGGGGAGGGTATGGCATCTCATTATTAAAGTCCGTGGCCATGGCCCTTATTGTTACTTTCGCTATTCTGATTGTTTCAGCCCTGCTGTTGTGCTTTACCGACTTCCCTGAAAAATACACCCTGCCATCCGCTATTGCGGCTACTGTACTGGGAGTGCTTGCAGGAAGCTATAAGGCGGCAGGCAGCAACCCTGAAAAGGCATTTGTGTCCGGACTATTGACAGCTCTGTTGTATTCACTTCTTGCCTATTTGGTGGGCAGTATTCTGATGGGTAAAATGGATTTTAATTTTAACACCGTCCTTTTTTCAGCTATTGCGCTGGCCACAGGAGGAGTGGGAAGCTATCTGGCAGGACGTACCGGAGGCAAGCCCAGAAAATATTCCGGTGGTTCGGCTAAGTTTCAAAATCTCATAAAAGGAAAGGGCTACAACAAATACAAAAATTTACGCCACTGACTAAATGACTAAGAAACGCTTCCAGTCAAATTCTTATAGACTAAACCGTAGTGACGGCTTGCAATAAGGTGGTGTGAGACCATTGATATTTTTAATCGTTTATTATATAATTTAGAAAAGGCAAGCGGATTTTGCACCACTTGTCATTTTTATTGTGCAGCAACAAGTTCCCTGGCTTCAAAAGCGCTCCTGACAGTAAATTATAAGGGAATTTTTGGTAGATGTGCAAGCCTAAAGATTTTACTTAAGATAACAAGGATGCTGAAAAAGTCGCTATCATGAAAACGGTCAAGCTTGCAAATACTACTGAAGCGACAGCTCTTTGGAAAGGATCGATAAACAAATGACTAAAGGAAACAAGCGTGTACTGCTTATTTTGCTTTGTTGCGTATTACTGGCAGCTATAGCCTTAATCATAATAAATAGAATAAATGCTACTCCCGACGGAAATGGGCCTCAAGCCTCTGCAACCAATACGCCGACAGCTTCGGCAACTCCCTCACCGACACCCACAGCCACACCTTCGGCTACACCGGAGAGCACACCTACGCCATCTGCTTCTCCTGAATCTACCGGGAGCGCCGGTGAGCAATTAATTATACGTACCGATTATGAAGCCTTTAAACCCAACGAAGTAGGTGAGATCCCCGTTATTATGTTTCATAATTTTGTGGAGTCTTTGGATGACACAACGGACAAGGAATACACCACAAGCTTTGAGCTTTTTGAGGAATTACTGCAGACGCTTTATGATGCAGGCTTCGTGCCCATCAGCATGAAGGATTTCATTGACAGCCACATAACCGTACCGGCAGGCAAAATGCCCGTTGTTTTTACCTTTGATGACGGATCAGCCGGGCAGTTTAATCTTATCCGTGAAAATGGAAAACTGATAGTAAATCCTAATTCAGCAGTTGGCGTACTCGTAGAATTTAATAAGAAACACCCTGACTTTGGCTTAAAAGGTATTTTCTATGTTAATATGAATCTGGGCGATAATACCTTTAAGGGTGAAGGCACTCAGGCTGAACGGTTTGAGTTGTTGGAATCCCTGGGCTTTGAACTTGGAAGCCATACCTGGGGCCATGTTGACTTTAATAAGGCAAAAAATACAGAAGCCTCCATACAGGAAGCTATGGGAAAAAATCAGGAAGCAGCCTTTGAAATCTTACCAAGCCTTAAGTTTTACTCCCTGGCATTGCCCTATGGAAGCAGGCCTTCCAATGAAGCCTTAAGACTCTTTCTGCGCTCAGGAGAATACAATGGCACCGCCTATTACCATGAAAACATAATGGCAGTCGGCGCCAACCCTACGGTGCCATCCATTGCCGTGAAGTACAATCCCATGTACGTAAGCCGAATTCGCGCCCAAGGCAAGATAGCCGTTGAGTGCGACTTAACCTGGTGGCTGCCAAAGATGACCGCTTCAAGAATGTATGTCAGCGACGGCGATCCTATGACCATCGTCATTCCTGAAAGCAAAGCGGACTTGGTAAATCAGGACAATCTCAACGGCAAAAAACTCATCACCTATTAACGCGCATTTGAATCTCGCATAATCATTCCTTTAACCGGAGCCTATTGAAGACGGTTTTCCAGCTGTGTTCAGGTTATCCGGTTGTTCAGCTTGTTTTTGCAAATTTCTTAAGTTTTAATTAACGTATTTTTTCTTATTTGGGAAACATTGATTCATGTTGTAGAATGATGTAAACTATTGATTAAAGGAGGGGGCATAATGTCACTTAAAGAATCCAACCAAACTGAAAAACGTTTGGATGACGCGGAGGTCAAGAGAAAAGCCGTAAAGCTTGTCATTGCCCATTTAAAGAAAAAGGTCACTAAGGAGTACATGGGACTTGAGTATCTCAGAGAGTGGCTGGAGGAGATGGATGAACTCCTGAAAAAAGAAGAATTTGATATCAAAGAGTACCATCAAATGAGGAAACAGCTTAACAGTGTCATTGAAAGCACGCTGGACGAAGAAATGCGGGGTAGGATACGAAATTCCTGGCACAGCTTCGGAAAAGCACTGGATAAGAAAGTTAAGCCCTA